>NZ_JBBARU010000030.1:0-34707 GCF_040399605.1 Rhodovarius sp.
GCGGATTGATCGAGACTGACGGCATTCGCGAGCTGGATTTCGGCCGCGGCGATGATGCCTACAAGCAGCTATGGGTGGCAGAGCGCCGGCAGCGCATCGGAGTCATGGTGACCGACCCATGGCACCCGGCCGGCATGCTGGAACTGGCCCGCCAGGGTGCCGCCCGCGGCAAGCGCCTGCTTCGTCGGATGGTCCAGCCAGAGGATGGAATGCGGGCATGAAAATCCTCTACAGCCACCGCATCCGCTCGCGCGATGGGCAGGCGGTGCATCTGGAGGCGATGGTGGCGGCGCTACGCGCCCAGGGCCATGCCGTTGAGGTGGTGGGCCCGGCGGGCTTTGCCGCTGCCGGGCTGGGCGGCGCGAGCCGCTGGCTGGGTTGGGTTCGGGAGCACTTGCCTGGCTGGGCGGGTGAATTGGCCGAAATGGCCTATGCGCTGCCCGCAACCTGGCGACTGGTAGGTGCGGCGCGGCGTTTCGCGCCCGATGTGATCTATGAACGGGCCAATCTGTTCCACCCGGCCGGCGCGCTGGTTGCGGCGCAGCGTGGCGTGCCGTTACTGCTGGAGGTGAATGCGCCACTGGCCGAGGAAAGGGCGCGTTTCGGGCGGCTGTCCTGGAAAAAACTAGCGGCGGAGAGCGAGCGCTTTGTCTGGCGCCGGGCCACGCGGGTCTTGCCGGTCACCACGGTGCTGGCGGGGCATGTGGCGCGAGCGGGCGTGCCTCCGGCGCGCATCGCCGTGGTGCCCAATGGTATTGAATTGGCGGATTTCCCGCCATCGCGCCCGCGCGCTGAGGAAGGGACGGTCATCCTGGGCTTCATCGGCTTCCTGCGCGAATGGCATGGGCTGGAGGGCATTCTGCGCGCCCTGGCCGCCGCCCCTGAAGGCCGCCGCATGCTGTTACGCATCGTGGGCGAGGGCCCGGCGCGGGTCGGATTGGAGAGCCTGGCGCGCGAATTGGGAATAACGCGGCAGGTCGAATTCCTCGGGCTGGCCGAGCGACATGCGGTGCCCGGCCTCATTGCCGGCTTTGACGTGGCCCTGCAGCCGGCCGCAGTGCCCTATGCCTGCCCACTGAAACTGCTGGAATATATGGCGGCCGGCCGCGCCATCGTGGCGCCGGACCAGCCCAATCTGCGCGAACTTCTGCAGCATGACAGCACCGCGCTGCTCTTCGCGCCGGGCGATGCGGCGGCGCAATGGCGCGCCATTGCCACACTGGCCGCCGATGCGCCTTTGCGCCGGCGGCTGGGCGATGCCGCGCGGCGGGACGTCATCCTCCGTGACATGACCTGGGCCGGCCAGGCGCGCCGCGTGGTAGCGCTGGCAGAGGCGGCGATGGCAGAGCAACGCGCACCCCGCCGGCACCAGGAGGCGGGCTATGCGGAGCCAATGGGATGAGACCGCCACCGCTGCTGCTGCATGTCTTTCCCAGCTTCGCGGTGGGCGGCGCGCAGGTGCGCTTTGCGGCGCTGGCCAATCGCTTTGGCCGGCGCTGGCGTCATCTGGTGGTGGCGCTGGATGGTGATCTGGCCTGTGCGCAGCGCCTCGCACCGGGGCTTTCCTGCCAACTCATTGCCGCACCCGCTGGCGGCATTGCCGCCGCCTGGGGGCTATTGCGGCAATGGCGGCCTGCGCTGCTGCTGACCAATAATTGGGGCAGCTTCGATTGGGCCATCGCCGCACGCGGCGTGCCGGGCCTGGCGCATTTGCACGCCGAGGATGGCTTTGGCAGCGAGGAGAGTGCCGGGCAATTGCGCCGCCGCGTCCTGGCGCGCCGATTGCTGCTGCGGCGCAGCGTGACGGTGCTGCCTTCCACCACCCTGCTGCGCATGGCGCGCGAGGTGTGGCGCCTGCCCCCCGGCGGGCTGCGGTTGGTGCCCAATGGCGTTGATTTGCAGCGCTTTCGGCCAGGGCCGGCTGGCGCGCTGCCGCCCGGCGAGGGGCCATGGCTGGGCACCGCAGCGGCGCTGCGGCCGGAGAAGAATATCGGGCGCCTGCTCCGCGCTGCCGCCTTGCTGCGCGGCCAGGGTTTGGCCTTCCGTCTGGCCATCATGGGCGAGGGGCCGCAACGCCCGGCGCTGGAAGCCCTGGCGCAGAATCTGGGCCTCGCCGATTGCACCCATTTCCTCGGCCATGTGGCCGACCCGGCGGCAAGCTGCCGGGCCTTGGATGTCTTCGCCCTTTCCTCGGACACCGAGCAAATGCCATTCGCGGTGTTGGAGGCGATGGCAAGCGGGCTGGCGGTGGCCAGCACCGATGTGGGCGATGTGGCGGCCATGCTCTCAGCGGAAAACCGGCCCTATCTGGCGGCACTGGATGATCGCGCCCTGGCGGATGCGCTGCGCCCGCTGCTGCGCGATGCTGCGTTGCGGGCCGCCATCGGCCGGGCCAATCGCGCCCGGGCGGAGCAGGTCTTCGATGAGGAGGCGATGTTCCAGGCCCATGCCGGGCTGATCAATGGCTTGCTCGCAACCTGAGCGCGAATGGGCGGCAAGGCCTATATTCAGGCCGCCAATATCCGCCGCGCCGCCGCCGCATCCAGCGCAATCTGCGCCACCAAGGCGTCCAGCCCGGCGAAGCGCTTTTCCTCCCGGATGAAGGCCAGCAGCGCCACGCTCACCTCCTGACCATAGAGATCGCCCGAAAAATCAAACAAATGGGCCTCGATACGGGAGATCGGGTCGCCGCCCAGGGTCGGCCTGCGTCCGAGATTGGCCACGCCAGGCACGACCTGCCCCGAGGCGAGGGTAACCTGCACGGCATAAACCCCGCGCGCCGGCTCAATATGCCGGCCAAGCGGCACATTGGCGGTGGGAAAGCCCAGGGTTCGGCCACGGGCATCGCCATGGCTCACCTCGCCCACCACGGTGAAGGGGCGGCCGAGCAGGGCGGCGGCCCGCTCAGGATAGCCGCCCTGCAATTCGCGGCGGATGCGGCTGCTGCTGATCACGCCCTCGGAATCAGCCAATGGCGGCACCACGGAAAGGCCGATGCCGGCCTCCTCGCAAGCCTGACGCAGCCAGGCGACATTGCCGCCACGGCGATGACCGAAGGCGAAATCCGGCCCGCAGGTCAAGTGTCCGGCGCCGATGCCCTCGCGCAGCACGGTCTGGAAAAACACCTCATGGGGCATATGCGCCCAACTGTCATCGAAGGGCAGCGCATAACACAGGGAGGCACCGGCCGCGGCCAGGGCATTGGCCTTGGCGGGCAGCAGGGTCAGGCGAAAGGGCGGGTCATCGGGGCGGAAATGCTCGCGCGGATGGGGCTCGAAAGTCAGCGCGGCCAGGGGGAGTTCGGGGCGGGCCTGATGGGCGGCAGCCAGCACGGCGCGGTGGCCCAGATGCACACCATCGAGATTGCCGAGCGCCACGGTGGCGCCGCGCGCCGCCTCGGGCAGGCCAGCGAGGTTGGAAAACACCCTCATGCCGGCCAGCGGCTTTCGGTGCTGGGCGTCCAGGCCAGCAGGGCGTCGATAGCGGCATCAGGGTCATGCGCCCGCACCGCGATGGCGCGATGGGGGGCGCGCAGAAAGCCGCCTTCGAGCATGCGCTGAGTCAGGGCGAAGAACGGGTCCCAAAACCCATCCTCATCGAGATAGACAATGCCCTTGCGATGAAAGCCGAGTTGCGACCAGGACTGGATTTCCACCGCCTCCTCCAGCGTGCCAATGCCGCCGGGCAGCACAATGAAGCCATCGGACCATTCATTCATCTGCGCCTTGCGGCTGTGCATATCGGGCACGACCGAGAGCCGGGTGATGCCGGTATGCTGCAATTCGCGCTCCCGCAGGGCCTGGGGGATGACGCCATAAACCTCCCCCCCCGCGGCAAGCGCGGCATCGGCCACCACACCCATCAGCCCGGCACGGCCACCGCCATAGACCATGCGCAAGCCACGCAGGCCAATGGCAGCACCGGTGGCGGCGGCGAGTGCCGCATGCGCCGGGTCGCGCCCCGGCGAGGCGCCACAAAAGACGCAAACCGCTTGCATCGCCCTCAGCCCCGGCTGGGAACCATGACGGTGGCCTCGCCCTCGATCACCGGCTTGCCGGCCACGGTGCAGGTGGTGTTGAGGGTGACGCGCTTCTTGCCGGGGTCGAGGGCGGTGATCTCGACGGTGGCAGTCACCGTATCGCCAATTTTGACCGGGGCGCGGAATTTGAGGTTTTGCGACAGGTAAATGCTGCCCTCGCCCGGCAGGCGGGTGCCCAGCACGGCGGAAATCAGCCCGGCCGAGAGCATGCCATGGGCGATGCGCTGCTTGAACATCGAGGCGGCGGCGACCTCGGCATTGATATGCACCGGATTGGTGTCACCGCTCACGGCGGCGAACATCAGGATATCCGCCTCACTGACGGTCTTGCCGAAGCTGGCGGTCATGCCCACGGAAAGGTCTTCGAAGAACATCGGCTGGCCCCTGTCTTGCTCACCCTGCTGTAATCCAGAAACGCCAGTGACGAAACCGCCATGGCTTGCGCTGCGGGGAATTCTGCGGGCAGCGTGGCCCCCATCATTGATGAAGGACAACCCGCCCATGCCCATCGCCATGCCCAGCAGCGAGACCTTGCTTGAGGAATTGCGGACATGGGTCGAGATAGAGACCCCCAGCGCCGATCCGGCAGCGGTGAACCGGCTGGTGGATCTGGCCGAATCGGGCCTGCGGGCCGCAGGGGCGAGCATTGAGCGCGTGCCCGGCCATAGCGGCCGCGGCGATACCCTCATCGCGCGCACCAATACCGGCACCGGCAATGCGCCGATTCTGATTTCAGGCCATCTCGATACGGTGTGGGATCATGGCCAATTGCTCAAGGACATGCCGTTTCGCGTCGATGGCGACCGCGCCTATGGGCCGGGGATTTATGACATGAAGGCCGGCAGCTTCCTGGCCTTTCATGCGGTGCGGGAAATCCTGCGCCAGGGCGTGGCCACCAATCGGCCGATCACCCTGCTGCTCACCCCTGATGAGGAGGTGGGCAGCCCCACCAGCCGCGCCATCATCGAGGCCGAAGCGGCGCGCGCCGCCGCCGTGCTGATCCCCGAGCCTGCCGGCGGGCCCAATGGCTGCGTGGTGACGGCGCGCAAGGGCACTGGCGGCTTCACCATCACCGCGAAGGGCAAAAGTGCCCATGCCGGCGGCAATTGGACCGAGGGGCGCAGCGCCGTGGTGGCGCTGGCCAGAATTATCCTGGCGATCCATGCGATGACCGATCTGGAGCGCGGCATCACCACCAATGTGGCGCCGATCTGGGGCGGCACGCGGCCCAATGTCATCCCGCCCGATGCCGGTTGCCGGGTGGATTTCCGGGTGGCCGAGGCCGAGCAGGCGCCGGAGGTGATCGCCGCCATCAAGGCGCTGGCCGGTGAGCATGATGGCGTGACCATCACCGTCGAAGGCGGGCTGAACCGCCCACCCATGGTGGAAAGCGAGGCCGGCCTTGGTCTCTATGCCCAGGCGAAAAGCATCGCCGCCGGCTTTGGCTATGACCTGCCCAAGCAGCATCGCGGCGGCGGTTCGGACGGCAATTTTACCGCCGCCATGGGCATTCCCACCCTGGACGGGCTGGGCTGCACCGGCCACGGCGCGCATGCGCCCGATGAGCATATCCGCTGGCGCGACCTAGCACCGCGCGGGGCCACCATCGCGGAGCTGCTCTGCCGGCTTTGAGCCCGGCGCGGGCGAGGGGCGGTGCGTGCTGTCACGCAGGATCAAAAAAGGTATACTGCGCCGCATGAAGCCGCCCTCTCCTTCCCGTCGTGGCCTGCTGGGCCTTGCTGTACTGGGTGCCACGGGCTGCGCCGCGGTGCCGGGGCCCGGTTCGGGCATCGCCCTGCCCGGCCGCTTTGCCGCCGCCCCCCCCGCACCACCGAACTGGCCCGATGCCAGCTGGTGGCGCGGCTTCGGCTCCGAAGAATTGAATGCGCTGATGGAAGCCGCGCTGGGCGGCAATTTCGATCTGCGCGCCGCCGAGGCCCGAATCCGGCAAAGCGATGCCAATCTGCGCATTGTCGGTCAACGGCTGCTGCCCAGCGGGAACCTAACCGCCAATACCTCGCGCACCCAAACACCGACGCAAACCGCCACCGCGGCCAATACCCCCGGCCGCAGCCGCTATATTCAGCGCGAATTCTTCCAGACCCAGCTGCAGGCCAGTTGGGAGCTGGATTTCTGGGGCCGCAACCGCCGCGCCGTGGAAGCGGCCGAACAATCCGCCCAGGCGGCGCGCT
The DNA here is from genome assembly GCF_040399605.1 of Rhodovarius sp. Lineage (NCBI taxonomy): Bacteria > Pseudomonadati > Pseudomonadota > Alphaproteobacteria > Acetobacterales > Roseomonadaceae > Rhodovarius > Rhodovarius sp. The sequence continues at coordinate 6,232 of NZ_JBBARU010000030.1, forward strand.
TCGAGCTGGGTGCGGTGCTGCTCACCACCCAGGCCTCGGTGGCCAATACCTATTTCACCGTGCTGGCAGCCCGCGAGCAATTGGTTGTGCAGGAGGCCAATGTCACCTCCGCCGAGCGCATTCTGGCCCTCTTGCAGCAGCGGGTTAATGCCGGCACGTCCAATGGGCTGGATCTGGCGCAGCAGAGCACCCTGGTGGCGCAGCTACGCGCCGGCGTGCCGCCGCTGCGGCTGATCGCCGAGCAGAACACCTATGCCCTGGCCACGCTGACCGGACGCCTGCCCAATGACATTGCGCCACCACAGCAGAAACTGGGCGATGTCCAACTCCCCGCACCCAGCCCCGGCTTGCCGGTGGAGGTGATGGTGCGCCGGCCCGACCTATGGCAGGCCGAGGCGCTGCTGGCCTCTTCCCAGGCCAATATTGAAGCGGCCCGCGCCGCCCTGCTGCCCAGCATCGTGCTCACCACCAGCGGCGGCTTTCAGAATGTGCTGCTGGAAAACCTGCTGCGGCCTGGATCGGCGCTTTATTCCTTGGCGGCGGGGCTGACCCAACCCATCTTCCAGCAGGGCCAGTTGCAGGCGCAGCTGCGGCTGAACCAGGCCCAGGCCGAGGAGCTGCTGGAATTCTACCGCCGCGCCATCGTCAATGCGCTGGTGGATGTGGAGAATGCAATCGTGGCGCTGCGCGAGACAACCGAACGCGAGGCCTTGCAGGCCGTGGCGCTGGGCAGCGCGGAGCGGGCCTATGCCATTTCCGAAACCCAGCTTCGCGCCGGCACCATTGACCTGATCACCGTGCTGAACACCCAGCAAAGCGTCTTCACCGCACGCGACCAGCTGGCGGTGATCCGCTTGGCGCGGCTGCAGGCGGCGGTGGCGATGTTCCGCGCGCTGGGCGGCGGCTGGGCCTGATGATGAGGATATCCACCTCCCATGCCTGATACCCCCATGCCGATTGAGCCAAAGCTGAGCGAGGCCGCGCTGAGCGCCGGCCCGCCCAGGCGCCGCCGGCGCTGGCCCTGGGTTTTGGCGCTGCTGCTGGCGGGCGGCGGGGCGGCCGCCTGGTGGTTTTGGCCGCAATTGAGCGGCCAAGGCGCAGCACCGCCAGCCAGCACCCGCCCGGCCGGGCGCGGTGGGCGCTTCCAGGGTGCGGTACCGGTTACCGCCATTGCCGCCGCGCGGGCCGATATTCCCGTGCTGGTCGAGGCGCTGGGCACGGTGCAGGCGCTCAATTCCATCACCATCCGCAGCCAGGTGGACGGTATTTTGGTGGAAATCGGCTTCACCGAGGGGCAGGAGGTGCGCCGTGGTGATGTGCTGGCGCGGATCGATCCACGCGCCTATGCCGCCGCCCTGGCCCAGGCCGAGGCCAAACGCGCCCAGAATCTGGCGCTGCTGGCCAATGCCCGGCTCGATTTGCAGCGCTATGTGGAGTTGGCGCGCAGCAATGGCGCCTCCCGCCAACAGCTCGACACCCAGCGCGCCCAGGTGGCGCAATATGAGGCCCAAATTCAGGCCGATGATGCGACGATAGAGACCGCCCGCACCCAGTTGGATTTCGCCACCATCCGCTCGCCGATTGATGGCAGGGTGGGCATTCGCGGGGTGGATCAGGGCAATCTCATCCGCGCCGGTGATGCGAATGGCATTGTGCTGGTCAATCAGGTGGCGCCGATTTCGGTGCTCTTCACCCTGCCGCAGCAGGATTTGCCACGGGTGATCACCGCCATGCAGGCCGGGCCGGTGGTGGTGCAGGCGCTGGCCTCGGATGGCACGGTGCGCGCCAGCGGCACCCTGCTCACCCCCGATAATATCGTGGACCAGACCACGGGGACAATCCGGCTCAAAGCAACCTTCGGCAATGAGGACCGGATGCTCTGGCCCGGCGCCTTCATCAATCTGCGCATCCAGCTGGGCCTGCTGCGCGGGGCGCTGACGGTGCCGCTGGCCGCGGTGCAGCGCGGGCCGGATGGCGCCTATGCCTTTGTGGTGCGGGCCGACAGCACGGTGGAGCAGCGCCCACTCGCGCTGGGGCTGATCACGGCGAGCCAGGCGGTGGTGCTGCGCGGCCTCACCCCCGGTGAGCAGGTGGTGACCTCGGGTGGGCTCAGGCTGACCAATGGCGCCGAGGTGATTGTGGCCGAGCCGGTGCGCGCCGCCCCGGTGGCACCACCACCGGTGGGCGAGGGGCGCAGGCGGGGGCCGCGGCCGGGCGGCGGCGCTCCGGCGGCGCCGTGAGCGTCTCCGCCCCCTTCATCGCCCGGCCGGTGGCCACCTCGCTCCTCGCGGTGTCCATGCTGCTGGCCGGGTTGTTCGGTTATCTGAAGCTGCCGGTCTCGGCGCTGCCGGAGGTGGATTTCCCCACCATCGAGGTCACCACGCAATTGCCCGGCGCCTCGCCCGAGACGGTGGCGGTGCTCATCACCGCCTCGCTGGAGCGGCAATTGGCGCAGATCGCCGGCCTCGTGGATATGATCTCGGTGAGCAGCCCCGCCACCTCGCGCATCACCATGCAGTTCAATCTTGGCCGCGATATTGATGACGCAGCGCAGGATGTGCAGGCAGCGATCAATGCCGCGCGCGGCACCTTGCCGCTCAACCTCCCCTACCCGCCCACCTACGCCAAGGTGAACCCGGCCGACCCGCCGATCATGACCCTTGCCCTGACCTCGACCACCCTACCCATCCACCGCCTCTCCGATGCCGCGGATACCCTGCTGGCACAAAGGCTGGCGCAGGTTTCCGGGGTGGGGCGGGTGACGGTGCAGGGCAATATGCGGCCGGGGATGCGCATTCAGGGCGACCCGCGCAGGCTCGCAGCCTATGGGCTATCGCTCGAGGATATCCGCTCCACCGTCATAGCTTCCAACCTCGCCGGCCCCAAGGGCTCGCTGGATGGGCCGCGCCAGGCCTCCTCGGTGATGGCCAATGACCAGATCGGCACAGCGGCTGGCTTTGCCAATCTGGTCATGGCCTGGCGCAATGGCGCGCCTGTGCGCATCGCCGATATTGGCGAGGTGCGGGAGGATCTGGAAAACACCCTCAACGCCGCCTGGTTCAATGGCAGCCGCGCCGTGCTGCTCGATGTGCAGCGCCAGCCCGGGGCCAATATCGTCGAGACGGTGGACCGGGTGCGCGAGCAGTTGGAGCGGCTGCAAAGCGGCCTGCCGGCCGGCATCGCGCTCAGCGTCGTGGCGGACCGGACGGAGACGATCCGCGCCTCGGTGCATGAGGTGCAATTCACCCTGGTGCTCTCGGTCGTTCTGGTGGTGGCGGTGATCTACGTGTTCCTGCGCACCGCCCGCGCCACGCTGGTGCCCGGCGTGGCCCTGCCGCTATCGATCATCGGCACCTTTGGCATCATGGCGCTATGGGGGTTTTCGCTGGACAATCTCTCGCTGATGGCGCTGACCATCGCCACAGGCTTCGTGGTGGATGATGCGATCGTGATGATCGAGAATATCGTCCGCCTGATCGAGGATGGCGAGCACCCCCTGGTGGCGGCCTTCAAGGGGGCAAAGCAGATCGGCTTTACCGTGGTCAGCCTCACCGTCTCACTGGTGGCAGTGTTCATTCCGCTGCTGTTCATGCCCGGTGTGGTGGGGCGGCTGTTCAGCGAATTCGCCATCACGCTGAGTGTGGCGGTGGTGGTCTCCATGGTGGTCTCGCTCACCCTGACGCCGATGATGACGGGGCGGCTGATGCGCAGCGCCGGCATGGACCAACCCGGCTGGCTGGCACGGCAATGTGAGCGCGGCTTTGACTGGCTGCGCGATCATTACGCCACGAGCCTGCGCTGGGTGCTGCGGCATGAATGGCTCATGCTAGGGCTCAGTCTTGCCACGCTGCTGGGCACGATCTGGCTTTATATCGCCATGCCCAAGGGTTTTTTGCCGGCACAGGATACCGGGCTTTTGGTGATCACCACCGAGGGACCGGAAGATGCCTCCTTCGCGCGGCTCTCAGCCCTGCAATTGCAGGTGGCGGAATTGGTGCGGGCAGACCCCGATGTGACGGGGGTAACCGCCATTGCCGGCGCCGGTACGGTCAATGCAGCGCAGAATAATGGCCGGATTACCGCGGTGCTGAAGCCACGCGGCCAGCGTGCCGCCTCGGCGCAGCAGATCGCAGCGCGAATGGCACCGGTGCTGGCCACCGTCCCGGGCGTGGTGTCGCAAATTCAGGCGATGCAGGATATTCAGATCGGCGCACGGGTCACCTCTACGCAGTACCAATACACGCTGACCGATTCAGATGCGGCACGGCTGCGCGAATGGGCACCGCGGCTGCTGGCGGCGCTGCGCGAATTGCCGAGCCTGGCCCAGGTCAATAGCGACCAGCGCGATAGTGGCCTGCGGGTGCATGTGGAGGTGGATCGCGATATGGCCGCACGCCTGGGCGTGACCATGCAGGCGGTGGATGACATACTGTATGACGCCTTTGGCCAACGCCAGATCAGCACGATCTACGCCCAGACCAACCAGTATCGGGTGATCCTCGAAGCCACCCCCGAATTACGCGATGACCCCAGCCTCATCGGCCTGCTCCGGGTGCCAGGTGCGGTGAGCAACCAAGGTGCAGGATTTGCCGCCACCACGGTGACAGCGGGTGCCACGGTGGGCGCCACCTCGGCCAGCGCACAGGGCAATTACCAGGTGCCCCTCGCCGCCATTGCCACCATCACCCAGCGCGCGGGGCCGCTCACGATCACGCGGCAGGACCAGTTTCCGGCGGTGACGATTGGCTTTGATCTCGCACCCGGAATATCGCTCAGCCATGCCGTGAGCGATATTCTCGCCGCCGGGGCGCAGCTGGGACTGCCCGATACCGTGGCTGGCGAATTTTCCGGCGATGCGGCGGAATTCAACCGCTCGCTCGCCTCCACGCCCTGGCTGATCCTGGCGGCGGTGGTGGTGATCTATCTGGTGCTGGGCGTGTTGTATGAGAGCGTGGTGCACCCGATCACCATTCTCTCCACCCTGCCCTCGGCCGGGATCGGGGCGCTGCTGGCGCTGTGGGTATGTGGGCTTGACCTGTCGGTTGTGGGGCTGATCGGCATCGTGCTGCTGATGGGCATCGTCAAGAAGAACGCGATCATGATGATCGACTTCGCGCTGGAGGTGCAGCGCGACCATGGGCGCTCCGCCGATGAGGCAATCTATGAGGCCTGCGTGCTGCGGTTTCGCCCCATCATGATGACCACCATGGCGGCGCTGCTGGGGGCGGTGCCGCTGGTTATTGGCAATGGACCGGGCAGCGAATTGCGCCTGCCGCTTGGCGTCTCGGTGATCGGCGGCCTGCTGCTGAGCCAGGTCATCACGCTCTACACCACACCGGTGATTTATCTGGCGCTGGAGCGGCTGCGGGTGCGGCTGGGCGGCGCTGAACAGACCGCGCCGGCGGAGTAACGGTGTCGATCTCCGCCCTCTTCATCCAAAGGCCCATCGCCACGATGATGCTGGCCCTGGGCCTCGCCTTGTCAGGCATGGTGGCGTATTTCGCCCTGCCCATCGCGCCATTGCCCAGGGTTGATCTGCCCACCATCGTGGTCACCGCCAGCCAACCCGGGGCGGACCCGGCGGTGATGGCCTCATCGGTGGCCGCCCCCCTGGAGCGGCGGCTGGGGGCGATTGCGGGGGTGGCCGAACTCACCTCTACCTCCTCACTCGGCAATACCGCCATAGTCGTGCAATTCGACCTCAACCGCAGGATCGGCGATGCGGCAAAGGATGTGCTGTCGGCGATCAATGCTGCGGGCACGGACCTGCCGGCCGGCATGCCCAACCCACCGAATTTCCGCCGCGCCAACCCCGCCGATGCGCCGGTGCTCATCCTCGCCGTCACCTCCGATACCCTGGCACCCGGCGCGGTCTATGACGCGGTGGATAGCATCATCTCCCCCCGCATAGCCCGTGTGGAGGGTGTGGCGCAGGTGATTGTCACCGGCGCCGAACAGCCCGCGGTGCGGGTGCAGGTGGACCCTGCCGCCGCCGCCTCGGCCGGGATTTCGATGGAGAGCATTCGCTCCACCATCAATACCGCCAATATCACCCAACCCACAGGGCTGATCGAGGGCATGGTCCAAGGCGGCGCCATTTCGGTCAATGACCGGATCGAGCGGCCTGAGGATTATGGCAACCTTGTTCTGCGGGCGCAGAATGGCGCGATCATGCGCCTCTCCTCCATCGCCAATGTGGAACTGGGCGTGCGGGACCGGCGGCAGGCGGGCATGTTTAACGGCCGCCCGGCCGTCATCATGGTCGTCTTCAAGCAGCCCGATGCCAATGTGATCGAGGTCGTGGATGGCATTCAACGCCTGCTGCCCGACCTGGCGCGCTGGGTGCCGGCGGGGGTGAGGGTCAATACCCTCCGCGACGGTTCACAAACCATCCGCGCCTCGGTGAGCGAGGTGCAGCACACGCTGGTCATTTCCATCATCCTGGTGGTGGCGGTGGTGGCGCTGTTCCTGCGGCGCCGGGCGGCGGTGGTGGCGGCGGCCATCTCGGTGCCGCTCTCGCTGCTGGGCACGCTGTCGGTGATGTGGCTGGTGGGCTATTCGCTGAACAATCTCTCGCTCATGGCGCTCACCATCTCGGTGGGGTTTGTCGTCGATGATGCCATTGTCATGATCGAGAACATGACCCGGCTGCGCGAGCGCGGCATGGGGCGGATGGCGGCAGCGCTCGAAGGGGCGCGGCAGATCAGTTTCACCGTGGTCTCGATCACGCTGTCGCTCATCGCGGTGTTCATCCCGCTGCTCTTCATGCCGGGCATTGTGGGGCGGCTGTTTCGCGAATTTTCCGTCACCCTGGCGATTGCGGTGGCGATATCCGCCGTCATCTCGCTCACCGTCACGCCGATGATCGCAGCGCGGATGGGTGCGGAGAAGGAAGGCCCGCATGGCTGGTTCGGCCGGCAATTCGAGCGCGGCATGGAGGGGCTGATCCAGGGCTATATGTGGTCACTGCGCCATGTGCTGCGGTTTCGCCGCCTGATGCTGGTCTTCACCCTGGGCCTCGTGGGGGTGACGGTCTGGCTCTACACCATCGTGCCGAAGGATTTCTTCCCGCAGCAGGATACCGGGCTGATTGTGGGGGTGGTGCAGGCCGCACCCGATACCTCCTATCGCGCCATGGTGGATATCTATAATCAGGCCACCGAAATCATCGGCCGGGACCCCGCGGTGGCCTCGCTCGGCGGCTCGGTGGGTGGTGGCAATGGCAATGCCTCGGCCACGACGGCGCGGTTTTTCATCTCGCTGAAAAATATCTCCGAACGGCCAGGCACCACGGCAGAGCGCATCATCAACCACCTGCGGCCACAATTGGCGGCGCTGCCCGGCACCCAGGTGTTTCTGCGCGCCATTCAGGACATCAATGCCGGCGGCAGGCCAGGCAATGCGCAATTCCAATATGTTTTGCTCGCGCCGGATTTGGCGGAACTGCAAAGCTGGTCCGAGACATTGGTGCGCCGGCTGCGGGAATTGCCGCAACTAGCCGATGTCTCCTCCGATCAGCAGCGCTCAGGGCTGGTCTCACGCCTTGTGGTGGACCGTGATGCGGCGGCACGGCTGGGCATCTCCTTCCAGGCGGTGAACCAGACGTTGAACAACGCCTTCTCCCAGCGCCAGGTCAGCGTGATTTATCGCGCCCGCAACCAGTATCGGGTGATCCTGGAGGTTGATCCAGCCATGGCGGAGGACCCGCGGCAATTCGACCATCTCTTCGTGCCCGGGCGCGGGGGCGTGCAGGTGCCCATCAGCGCCTTCGCCCGGCTGGAGCGCGCGGCCGCCCCGCTGGCCATCACCCATCAGGGGCAATTCCCGGCCTCAACCATCACTTTCAACCTGCGCGAAGGCGTGGCGCTGGGCGAGGCGGGGCGGCTGATCGAGCAGGCGCAGTTGGATGTGCAAATGCCCGGCTCCATCCGTGGCGAATTTGCCGGCAATGCCCGGGTGTTCCGCAATTTCCAGACCGGCCAGGGGCTGCTCATCCTGGCGGCGCTGCTGAGCATCTATCTCGTGCTGGGCATTCTCTATGAGAGCCTGATCCACCCGCTCACTATCATCTCCACCCTGCCCACGGCGGGCATTGGCTGCCTGCTGGCGCTGTTGGTGACCAAGACGCCCTTCACCGTCATCGCCCTCATCGGCGTGATCCTGCTGATGGGCATTGTGAAGAAGAACGCGATCATGATGGTCGATTTCGCCCTCCAGCATGAGCGTGACGGCGGCGAGCCGGGCGAGGCGGCTATACTGGAAGCCTGCCGCGAGCGGTTTCGGCCGATTTTGATGACGACGATGGCCGCGCTGTTTGGCGCCATCCCGCTCGCCTTCGCCTCAGGCGCCGGGGGCGAGTTGCGCCAGCCACTGGGCATCGCGATCATCGGCGGGCTGGCACTGTCGCAATTACTGACGCTCTACACCACGCCGGTGGTGTATTTGGCGCTGGAGAATTTGGCCGGTGGCAGGCGGGCGAAGATGCTGACGGCGCCGGCGGAATAGGCTCTATTCCTCAGCCAGCGTCGCCAATTCCGCCCGCAGATCGGCAATCCCCGTGCCCTTCTCGCTGCTGGTGGTGATGACCAGCGGATGGGCCGCGGTGTATTTGCGCACCAGTTCAGCCGCCTGAAGTTGGCGTTGCGCCAGCCAATAGGGCTTCGCGTCATCGGCCTTGGTCAGCACGATCTGAAAGCCCACGGCGGCCTCGTTCAGCAGGCCCATGGCGGCCTCGTCGCTCGCCTTGGTCTCGATCCGGGCATCGAGCAGCAGCAGCACCCGGCGCAGGGTGGGGCGGCCGCGCAAGAAGTCGAACATTAGCCCCTGCCAATCCTCCTTCACCGCCTTGGCCGCCTGGGCGTAGCCATAGCCCGGCATGTCCACCAGGCCGAGCCGACCACCGAGATCGAAGAAATTCAACTGCTTGGTACGCCCGGGCGTGTGAGACACCCGCGCCAGCGCATTATGCCCGACCAGCGCGTTGATCAGCGAGGATTTGCCCACATTCGAGCGGCCGCACAGCGCGATCTCGGGCAGGCCCGGCGGCGGCAATTGGTCAATACGCTGGGCGGCAAAGAAAAACTCGCAGGGCTTGGCAAAGAGCAGACGGCCGGTCTCCACCAGCGCCGCGCGCTCCTCATCATCCCGTGCTTCCAATAATCCCATCAGGCCTTCGCTGCTTTCTTCGCCTCATGCTTGCGCATAATCCACCATTGTTGCGCCATGGAGAGCAGGTTGTTCCAGGACCAGTAGATCACCAAGCCGGCGGGGAAGCTGGCCAGCATGAAGGTGAAGATCACCGGCATCCATTGGAAGATCTTGGCCTGGACCGGGTCCGGCGGCTGTGGGTTCAGCTTCTGCTGGAAGAACATGGTCACGCCCATGATCAGCGCCCAGGCCGGCAGGTGGAAGAAGGCCGGCGGATCAAAGGGAATGAGCCCGAACAGATTGAACAAGTTGGTCGGATCAGGCGCCGAAAGGTCCAAAATCCAACCAAAGAACGGCGCATGCCGCATTTCAATGGTAACAAACAGCACCTTGTAAAGTGCAAAGAACACCGGAATTTGCAGCAATATCGGCAGACAGCCCGAGGCGGGGTTGATCTTCTCGGCCTTGTAGAGCGCCATCATTTCGCGCTGCAATTGCTGCGGGTCGTCCTTATAGCGCTCGCGCAGCTCGGTCATCTTCGGCCCTAGCACCTTCATGCCGGCCATGGAGCTATAGGCCTTATTCGCCAAGGGGAGAAAGAGGAGCTTGAGCGCGAATGTAAAGATAAGAATAGCGATACCGAAATTGCCAGTTAACTTGAACAACCAGTCAATTCCATAGAAAAATGGCTTGGTAATGAAATAAAACCAACCAAAATCAATTGCCTTGTCAAAATCCTGAATATTCAGCGTGCTGCGATAGGCATCGAGCAGCAACACCTCCTTGGCACCGGCAAAGAGCCGGCTGGAGAGTTCACCCGTCGCACCCGGCGCCACGCTTTGCGGTGCGGGCAGCGCAATATCAGCCTGCCAGCGATCGACGCCATTGTCGGAGATGTGGCGGAAACTATGCCGCAGCCGGGTCGCCGGGTCCTGCGGCATCAGCGCCGTCAGCCAGTATTTATCGGTAAAGCCGGCCCAACCGCCGGCGCTCTCGCCCTCGAAGGCGGGGCCACGGCGCGTCGTCGCCTCCTTCTTGCCGGCATCATAGGTGACCTCGGTCAACCGCCCATCCAGCACGCCCACATAGCCTTCGTGAAGGATGAAAAAGCCGGCGATCTGGGGCGTGCGCTCGCGCCGGATGCGCGCCCAGGGCAGCACCGTCACCGCCTCGGCGGCGGTGTTGCGTACCCGCTGCACCACGCTGACCATATAATTGGGGTCAAGCCGCATCTCGGCCTCGAAGATCTGGCCCTGGCCGTTATCCCACTCGAATACCACGGGCTGGCCCGGGGCGAGCGGCCCGCCGGCCACGCGCCAATCGGTGTTGATATCGGGCACGCGGGTGCGGCCATCGGCGGCGGTCCAGCCCCATTGGGCAAAGTAGCCATCCGTCCGGCCTCGCGGATTCAACAGGCGCACCAGCGGCGAACCGGGCTCCACCGTCTCATTATAATCACGCAGCGTGAGCATATCGAGCTGCAAGCCGCGGGCGGAGATGCTGCCCTGCACCCGGGCATTCTCCACCGCCACCCGCGCGGGGGGCGGCAGCGCCGCATCGGTGGCAGCGGTCAGGCTGTCACCCAGCGCCTGAGCGGAGGGCTGTGGCACGCCGGCAGGCCCCGCCGGCGCGCTGGCCTGCGGCGCGGGCGCCACAATATCGGGCCGATTGGCGCGGTTATAGACATCGAACACCAGCAGGATGCCGATGGAGATGGCGATGGCCGCCAGCAGACGCTTCTGGTCCATGTTGTCCGTTACAATCGAGTGGCTGGCAGGTTCAGCGGGAGTGGGATGGCGGCACGGGGTCGTACCCCCCTTTATGCCAGGGGTTGCAGCGCAATATGCGCCCGACCGCAAGCCCTGTTCCGCGAATAGCGCCATGGGAGGACAAAGCCTCCAGCGCATATTCCGAACAGCTGGGGTAATGGCGGCAATGCGCGCCGATAAACGGGCGCAAAGTGTACTGGTAAGCCCGCACCGCGCCACGCAGCAGCAATACGGCTGGGTCTTGCTGTTTCAGCCGGGCAAGGCTCATCGGGGCAGGCCCAGCTTGATGAGCGCGGCCCGCAAATCCTCACACAGATCGGCGAAGCTATTCTGACGGATCGCCTCACGCGCCACCAGCACAATATCATGCCCCTGCGCAGGCTTGGCGGCAAATTCGGCCCGGGCGGCTGCACGCATGCGCCGCTTGGCCCGGTTTCGCACCACGGCATTGCCCAATTTCTTGGTGGCGGTGAACCCCAGCCTCACCTGTCCCTCGCCATGCTGAAGGACCTGCACAAGCAAGGCACCACGGCCCTGCTTGCGGCCACGCCCCGCCACGGCCAGAAAATCCGCCCGCCGCTTGAGACGACCGAAAGCAGGACCTCCAGCGGGGCTGGATTCACCTGGTCTGGATTCAGGGGGCAACATGGCCTCCCCGGATGACATGCTCAGGCGGTGAGCTTGGCGCGGCCCTTGGCGCGGCGATTGGCAACAACCTTGCGGCCGCCAACGGTCGCCATACGGGCGCGATAACCGTGCCGGCGCTTCCGGACGAGCTTGGATGGCTGATAGGTGCGCTTCACGGTGCAACTCCTGGATAGGCAAAAGATTATTGCCGGGCTGCGCAAGGCACCCCGGTAGGAGCGGGTGTATAGGGATGGGCGGCCGGCTTCGTCAAGCTGGCCGCCGCCCTTTCAGTCCAGCCCGCTGCAGCCCAGCCGGCGCAGGCTGGCATCCACCCAGGCCCCGTCATGCGTGCCGGCCAGAATATTGGCCATCTGCACATTCTCAGCCGCGTGCTTGGCCTGGGTGGCCTTGAGCACCGAATCGAGTTCTCCATAAGGCACGCAGACCAGGCCATCCTCGTCACCCAGGACCAGATCGCCAGGTTCGATCACCATACCATCCAGCGCAATGGCACAATTGATCACGCCCGGGCCATCCTTATAGGGGCCACGATGGGTGACGCCGGCGGCATAGACCGGGAAATCATGCGCCGCGATCCAACCGGCATCGCGAATGGCGCCATTGATGACGATACCCGCGACCCCCGCCTTGATCATGGAATTGGCCATCAACTCGCCGATCAGCGCATTGGTCAGGTCACCGCCGCCATCAACGATGATCACATCCCCCGGGGCGGCGAGTTGAATGGCCTTATGGATCATCAGATTGTCACCGGGACGCGTCTTCACCGTCAGCGCCGGGCCGGCCAGGAGCGCGCCCTTATGCATCGGCCGCAGCCGGGGCCCGGCAGCGACCATGCGCGACATGCAATCGCTCACATTGGCCACCGGCAGGCTGCGAAACGCCTCCACAATGGCGGGGCTGACCGCACGGTCGCGACGATGGATGGCGAAGCCTGTTGGCATGCTGATTCTCCTCGAATTGTAAAAACTTACCGCCCCTTGAACACCGGCACACGCTTCTCGGCAAAAGCCTTCTGGGCCTCGCGCGTATCCTCGGTGCGGGAGAGGGCAACGGTCTGGGATTGCTCGAAACGATAACCGTCGCGCAGCGGCATTTCTTCTGTCGTGGCAAAGGATTTTTTGGCGGCACGAATGGCAAGCGGCACTTTTTGCGCGATCTCGGCGGCGATGCCTTGCGCCGTGGCCAGCAATTGCGCCCCCGGCACACAGTAACTCGCAGCATTCATCCGGTAGAGCTCCGGGCCGGTGAAGCGGCGCGCGGTGTAGATCATCAGGCGCGCATCTGAGGGGCTGAAATGCCGCAGCGTATGCCGCACGCCCCCGGCCAGGCCCACATCCACCTCGGTCATCGACAGAAACGCATCCTCGCTCACCACCAAAATGTCGCAGCACAGGGCCATGACGCAGCCCGCGCCGATGGCGGCACCATTGACCGCGGCAATCACCGGCTTCTCGCATTCGATGATCGCATCAAAGGCGGCGCGCACCAGCCGGTTATGGGCAGGGTAGACGCCCGGCTCGGCGCTGGGCCGCTCTTTCAGATCAGCGCCGGCGGAAAACGCTCGGCCGGCGCCGGTTAGGATGATGGCGCGCACATCCTCCCGGTCATGCAATTCATCAAACAGCGCCACGCATTAATGGCGGAACTGCCGGTTCTGCGCATTCACCGGCGGGCGGGTCATGGTGATGGTGGCGACGTGGTCCACCACCTCCAGCAAAAAGCATTCCATTGTCATTCTGCCCTTATATTGGCCGCGCGAATCACATCGCGCCAGCGCGTGCTTTCTGCGGCAATGGTGACCGCGAGTTCCTCCGCCGTGCCGCCTATCGGCTCCTCGCCCAGCGCCGCCATCCGGGCGCGGAAGGCAGGGTCACCCAGCACCTGGTTGAAGCCGGCATTCAGCCGGGCAATCGTCGCGGCCGGGGTGCCGGCAGGTGCGGCGATATAATTGAAAGGCGAGGCATCAAAGCCCGGCAGCGTCTCGGCAATCGCCGGAATGGCCGGCACCAGGGGTGAGCGTGTGGGGGTGGAAACCCCTAAGGCGCGCAACCGCCCCTCCCGCGCATGTGGCAGGGTGATGGAGAGCGTGTCGATCGACATCTGCACATTGCCGGCAATGAGTTCCGTGGTGCCGGGGCCGCTGCCGCGATAGGGCACATGCAACATATCCACCCCGGCCAGATATTTGAGCATCTCACCGGCGAGATGGCTGGAGGCACCAACGCCCGATGAGGCAAAGGCCAGCGCCCCAGGCCGCGCCCGGGCCAGCGCGATCAGCTCCGCCACATTCGCGGCCGGCACCGCAGGATGCACGCAAAGCAAATTCGGCGCCCGTTTGACGCTGACCACGGGCGCGAAATCGGCCACCGGGTCATAGGGCAGGCTGCGCATGAGATGGGGGTTGATGATCTGCGGCCCCGGCGTGCCGTAGAGCAGGGTCAGCCCATCCGGCGCGGCGCGCGCCACCATCTGCGCGCCCAGCGTGGCGCCGCCGCCGGGGCGGTTTTCCACCACCATGGTCTGGCCAAGCGCCAGACCCACCGGCTCGGCCATCATCCGCGCTGTCTGATCGGCCGAACCACCAGCGGCGAAGGGCACGATCAGCCGAATGCTGCGGCTTTGCCCCCAGCTAGGCGCGGCCAGGGCGGGGCTGGCCAGGAGGAGGCGGCGCTGCATGGGCACTATTCCATCCGAATCTGGCCGGCCTGCACCACCTCGGCCCAGCGGGCGGAGGAGACCCGCAGCCGGGTGGCGAAATCCTCCGGCGTGCTGCCAATGATATTGCCGCCCTGCCCGGCCAGGGCGGCGCGGGTATCGGGCTCGGCCAGCGCGGCCCGCAGCGCGGCGGCCAGGGCGCTGAGCCGGCCGGCCGGCACCCCCGCGGGGGCCAGCACGCCATAGAAGGTGTCGGAAATCACGCCCTCAATCCCGGCCTCGGCGATGGTTGGCACATCGGGCAGGCCGGAAAAACGCGCCGCCGCGGTGATGCCCAGAGCCCGCAGCGCGCCGCCCTGCACCTGCGGCAAAAGGCCAGTCACATCGCCCAGCATCATCTGCACCCGCCCCGCCACCAGATCGGTGATGGCCGGCGCGGCGCCACGATAGGGCACATGGGTGATGGTGATGCCGGCCTTCTGGCGGAAAAGCTCCGCCGCCAGATGCAGCGAACTGCCAATACCGGCCGAAGCATAGGCGATGCTGCCCGGCGCGGCGCGCGCCATGGCCACCAGCGCGGCCACATCGCGCGCCGGGAAAGCCGCCGGCACCGCCAGCAATTGCGGCACGGCCAGCACCTCGCTCACCGCCGCAAGGTCGCGCAGCGGGTCATAGGGCATGCGGGGCATGATATGCGGCGCGATGACCAGCGCGCCGGTGCTGCCCAGCCCGACCGTATGGCCATCAGGCCGCGCGCGGGCCACCGCCTCCATCCCGACCACGCCGCCAGCGCCGGAGCGATAATCCAGCACCACCGCCTGGCCGAGCGAGGCGCGCAGCGGGCGCTCCAGCAACCGGGCGATCGTATCGGCCGGCCCGCCGGGCGGGAATGGGATGATGATCCGCAGCACCGGCTCTTGCGCCAGCGCCAACCCGGGCGTGGCCAATGCCGCCAATAGGGTCCGTCGTTTCACGCCGCAGCCTCCGCTAGGTTGGTCAGCCCCTGGCCGGCAAGCGGCGGAGCCACACCGTCCGGCAAGGGAATATCATGGTTGTTCAAGGTGTAGGAGACCAAGGTGTAATAGCCTATCAGTGCCGTCAGATCGACCACACCACGCGTGCCCCAGCGCGCCAGCACCGCGTCATAAAGCGGCTGCGGCACAATCCCCTCATGGTGCAAGGCACGGGTAAAGGCATAGATCTCGCCATCCGCCGCATCATCGAAGGCGGGGGGCGCGGCATGGCGAATGGCCTCAATCACTGCTTCCGGCAGCCCGGCCTCGGCGGCGGCACGGGCATGCACCCACCATTCGATCTGGCTGCCAAAACGCCGCGCGGTGATGATAATCGCCAGCTCATCCAACCGCTTGGGCAGCGCGGTGCGAAAGCGCAGCACCTCGCCCAGCGCCGACCATTTTTCCGCCAGTTCCGGGTTATGGATGGCGGCGCGCAGCGGGCCGATAATAGTGCCGCGCGGCCCCGAGACCACGCCATCATGCACCCGCTGCTGCTCGGGCGATAATTCCTCCCGACCCGGCAGCGCGATGCGCGGCATCAGACCACGCCTTTCGCCGCCAGGGCCGCATGGTCGAGCCCCAGCTCGGCCAGGATTTCCGCGGTATGCTGGCCCAGTACAGGCGGGCCTTTTTCGTATTGCAGCGGCGTCTCGGTGAAATTCAGCGGGCTGACCACCGTGGGCACATCGCCCGCCACCGCATGCGGCAGCCGGCGCAGCATGTTGCGATGCTGGATCTGCGCTTCCTCAAACACCTGCGGAATGGTGTTGATGGGCGCAGCCGGCACGCCAGCAGATTCCAGTGCCGCGGTGATCTCGGCGCGGGTGAAATCGGCGAAGCGGGCGAGCAGCGCGGCCCGCATCGCATCGCCATTCTCCACCCGGGCGCGGTTGGTGGCGAAGCGCGAATCATTCGCCCATTCCGGCCGCCCCACCGCCGCCGCCATTTTTGCGAACTGCCCGTCATTGCCCACAGCCAGCACGAAATGCCCATCGGCGCAGGGAAACACATCCTGCGGCTGCACATTCGGGTGGCGGTTGCCATGGCGTGTCGGCGTCTTGCCGCCCATCAGCCAATTCATCGATTGGTTGGACAGGAAGGCCGCCTGCACATCCAGCATGGCAAGATCAATCCTCTCACCCACACCGGTGATATTGCGCCGTTCCAGCGCCGCCAGAATGCCCACCGTGGCGTACATGCCGGTCATCATATCCACCACTGGCACGCCCACCTTTTGCGGCCCGCCGCCCGGCGCATCATCGCGCTCGCCGGTGATGCTCATCAGGCCGCCCATGGCCTGGATGGCAAAATCATAAGCCGCCTGGCCGGCACGCGGGCCGCTCTGGCCAAAGCCGGTCACCGAGCAATAGACCAGCCTTGGATTGATCGCCCGCAGCGAGGCAGCATCGAGGCCATAGCGCGCCAGCGCGCCCACCTTGAAATTCTCCACACAAACATCGGCGCTTTCCGCCAGCTTGCGGATGATGGCCTGACCCTCAGGCTTGGCCATATCCACCGTCACAGAGCGCTTGCCCCGGTTGCAGGCCAGAAAATACCCGGCATCGCGCCCGCCCGGCAGAAAGGGCGGGCCCCAGCCGCGGGTGTCATCACCCTCGCCCGGGCGTTCGATCTTGATGACATCCGCACCCAGATCAGCCAGGATTTGCGTGCACCAGGGTGCCGCCATGACCCGGCTGAGGTCGAGCACCCGGATATGGGAGAGTGCGCCCTCAGCCATCGACGGCCGTCGTCGCAATCATTGAGGGGCGGGCGCTGAAAGCGGCATACCATTCGGCCAAGGCCGGACGGCCCTCGCGCCAGCCGATATGGGCGAAGCGGAAATCAAGATAGGCCAGCGCCACCGCCAGCGTGATGTCACCAATATCAGCGCGGCCGGGCGGCGGCGCACTCACATGGTTCAGCATGGCGGTGGTTTTGGTGGCAAAGGCGGCCAGAAGCCCAGCACTTTGCTGCGCCGGGGCGCGGGTGGCTTCGCTGCGATAGAGGATCAGCGCATCGAGAAAGCTATTGGCCAGGGCATGCCGCGTCAGCACCTCCCACCGCGCCGCCCCCGTGCCGAAGAGCTTACCCCCGGCCAGATCGCAGAAATATTCGCAAATTGTCAGGCTGTCATAGATCACCTGCCCATCATCCAGCACCAGGGTGGGGATCTTGTTCAGCGGGTTTTCCGCCAGCAGGGCCTCATTGATCTGCTCCATTCCCACCACGGTCCGGGTGGTGGTGATCCGATCGGCCAGACCCAGTTCATGGGCAACGATCATCACCTTGCGCACGAAGGGTGAGCGGGGGGACCAATGCAGCTTCATCGCGGTTTCCTCTTTCCTTAATATGCAGCTTGTGGCTTTCACGCCCGCCTGTCCATGATGCTGCAAAGCCACAAGGGAGGCATGCATGGCGGAGAGGTTCGACCCATGGCCGGAGGGTATCCAGCCCCATGTGCCCATTGCCGGCTATCCCAACACCTTCTCGCATACCCCCTCGGCACCGCTGATCCACAGGCCCGCCACCCGCACCGAACGCGCCGCCCCCGCCCGGCTGTCGCAAAAGCTGCTCTGCGGTGATGACAATCTGGCGGTGATCGCGCCGGGGCGGATAGCCCAGGGCCAATTGATCCATATCTCCGGCCGGGTGCTGGATGAGGATGGCCGCGGCGTGCCCCATGCGGTGGTCGAGCTGTGGCAGGCCAATGCCGGCGGGCGCTACCGCCACCCCATCGACACCCGCGACGCCCCGCTCGACCCGGATTTTATCGGCAATGGCCGGGTGCTGACCGATGCGGCTGGGCGCTACGGCTTCTTCACCATCCGCCCCGGCGCATACCCCGTGCCGGTGCCGCAGACATGGTGGCGGCCCCCGCATGTGCATTTCTCGGTGCTCGGCCCCGCCAGCCTCTCGCGCCTGGTGACGCAAATGTATTTCCCGGGCGACCCGCTGAACGCCCTCGACCGCATCCTGCAATCCGTGCCCGATCCCGCCGCCCGCGCTCGGCTGGTGGCGGCCATGGTGCCGCCGGTGGAGGTGGGGCTGGGCTGGCTCGCCTATCGCTTTGATATCGGCCTTCGCGGCCGCGCCGCCACGCCGGAGCTGCCGTGATGCTGCCCAGCTCCGAACACACCATCGGCCCCTTCTTCCCGCAGACCTTCTTCCGCGAGGGCGATAATGACCTGCGCCGCATCACCGCCGATGCCGCGCCCAGCACCAGGGGCGAGACCATCACCATCCATGGCGTGGTGCTCAAGGCGGATGGCGTGGCCTGCGTGAACATGGTGCTGGAAGCATGGCAGGCCGATGCCGCCGGCCGCTTCAACCACGAGGCCGACCCCGAGGCGCATCTGGCCGACCCGGATTTCCTCGGCTGGGGCCGGGCCTGGACCGATGCCGAGGGACGCTACGCCTTCACCACCCTGCTGCCCGGCGGCTATGTGGAAGGCAATCAAACCCGCGCGCCGCATATCAATCTCAGCATCATGGGGGCGGGGCTGATGCGCATCGCCCGCACCACCCTGTTCTTCCCACAGGGCGACAATGCCACCGACCCCATCTTCGCCCTGGTGCCGGCGCCATTGCAGGGCCGGCTGGTGGCGCAGCCCGATGGCCCGGGGCGCTACCGCTTCGACATCATCCTGCATGGTGGCGCCGAGACGCCGTTTTTTCAGGATTGAAAACACTCACGATTTTACCTCTACATATCAATGTACTAAACAAACCAAAATGTTATAAACAGTTATAAACACCAGGAGGGGTCGGGATACCGATCTAAGGGATCAATGGAAGATTACCGTATTCAGTTTTTGGATAACTCCGGATGGCGGACGTGTGTCAACTTCAGTTCCAGGAGCGATGGAGCACAGGTTCGCCGTGAGATGGAACAGGCACAGGTGTATTATCCTGGGCATCGCATCCGGTGTGTCGATTCTGAAGACCGACTGATCGACATGTTATAGGCAGTGGAGCATTCATAACAAATATTGGTATGACATCGTCAGAAATGCTCATATGAAACAGAGTGTAACATCGACCATACCAATCAAATCAACTATTGGTCAGGATTGAGCGAAGCCGATCAAGGCCTTCGCGGTGGCCTGAGGCTGCTCAGGCAACAGGGCATGGCCAGCGCGCGGCACCACCACCAGCGCGGCCTTGGGGCCCATGGCGGCCTGCAAGGCCTCCAGGCTGGGGGGCGGCGAGATGCTGTCCTCCGCCGCCGCGACGTAGAGCAGCTTCACCCGCTCCGCCGCGCGCAGCCAGGCGCGTTCCGTGGTCGCCGCCGTGGCCTCGCGCTGCATCCGCGCCACCGGCGGGTGCCAGCCAGGCAGCCAGACCCTGGCATCATTGCCGGGCGCAAAATAGCCGCGCTGCAAATGCCAAAGGCGCTGCGCCTCGCTCAGGCTCATATCAAAGCTGCCATTGATCGAAGCGCGAATCTCCGGGGCAATCTCGGTGGTGATGGCCGCGGCGAGGATAGCGATGGCGCGCACCTGCCCGGGCCTGTCATGCAGCAGCACCCGGGCAACCCAATTGCCGAAAGCATGGCCGACCAGCAGCACCGGCCCCAGCCGCTCGGCCTCGATCACCGCGGCGACATCAGCGGCCAGATCATGCAGGGTGAGGCCAACCATCGCCCCCTCGGAGCGACCAATGCCACGCGGCTCGGGCCGCACACAGCGCAGCCCAGCATCGGCCAAGAGCGGCACAACACCAGCATAATCCTCGGCACCGCGCCCAAGGGAGGGCAGCAGCACAATGGCCGGTCCATGCGCTGGGCCGTCGAGGAGCACCTCCACCACCGCGCCCTCGCGCCGCACCAGCCGAGCCTCAGTCATGCATGACCTCCCTTTATGGCCTCTTGCGCCATTGTCGAGCTAGGATCGCACCATGCCCATCACCTACGCCATGATGAAACAGGCCACGGCCGATCTCTACTCCTGGTCGCTGCGCAAAGTGCCCGATGACACCAAGGCCGCCCTGGCCCGGGCAAGGGATGCCGAGAGCAACCCGGTGGCCCAGCGCACGCTGGATATCATGCTCAAAAGCGCCATCGCAGCGGAGACCTCGGATCGTTTCGTCTGCTCCGATAGCGGCGTGCCGGTCTATTCCATTGGCCTGGGCACCCGCATCACCATGGATGGCGATATCAAGCAGGCGGTGGTCGATGGTTTTGCCGAATTGGTCGAGACCATCCGCCCGCCTTTGCTCAAACACGTGACCAATCCGCTGACCAATGAGCGCGGCTATCATGGCAAGGACATGCCGCTGATCACCTGGGATGTGATCGGCGGCGCCGATTATGTGGACATCACCTGCCAGCCCAAGGCGCTGGGCTCCGGCCGCTGGGCAGCGCTGGAGATCTTCTCCTTCCCCAGCCTCGCGCGGATTGAGGAATATGTGATGGAGTGCGTGCTCAAGGCCGGCTCGCAGCATTGCCCGCCGGTGGTGATCGGGGTGGGCATTGGCGGCACCTTCGACCATTGCGCCAAGCTGGCCAAACTGGCCACCATGCGCCCCATGGGCAGCCGCAACCCCGAGCCCGTGGTGGCCGCCATGGAGGAGAGATTGCTGCGCGCCACCAACCTCACCGGCTTCGGCCCCATGGGCACGGGGGGCGATACCACGGCGCTGGCCGTCCATGTGGAATACGCCTCCGGCCATGGTTTCACCCCCGTGGCGGTGGCGTTCAATTGCTGGATCAACCGCCGCACCCGTGCCCGGCTCTATGATGATGGCCGGGTGGAGCGGGTGGAATGAAGCGCCTCACCCTGCCCGCCAGCCGCGAGGCCATTCGCGAACTCCGCGCCGGGGACATGGTGCTGCTGGATGGCGAGATCACCATCACCGCCGGCCTGCCCACCATTCAACGCCTGGTGGAATGCGCCAATGGCACGCGCGAATTGCCCCAGGCCCTGGAGGGTGCAGCACTGTTCCACCTGGGCTCCTACAGCCAGGAGACGGCCTCGGGCGGGCTCGAAATCCTCTATATGAACCCCACCACCTCCACCCGCTTCAGCCCTTTGATGCCCGGGCTGATCCGCCATTTCTCGCTCTGCATGGTGGGCGGCAAGGGCGGGCTGGATGCGGCCTGCGCCGCCGCCATGGCCGAGGTGGGCTGCGTCTACCTCTCCTTCCTGGGCGGGGGCGCAGAGTTGCACACCTCGGCCATCCGCGAGGTCGTCTCAGTGCATTGGAGCGATCTGGTGGCGCATTATCGCCTCGTCACCTTGCGGGTGGAGGGGCTGGGGCCGCTCACCGTGGGAATCGATGCGCATGGCAAGAGCCTCTATGCGGATTTGCACGATGCGGCGGCACGGCGGATGCCGGAGATTCTGGCTGGCCTCGCGGCAGCGCGGGGCGATTAATCGGCGATCCGCGCGCCGCGTGGACAGCCGCCCCCCGCAATGACAGATTGCACCGCAGCATGAACACATCCACCCGCATCGGCCTCGCGGCGCATGAGGCGGCCATCCGGCGAGACCTCGACATGCTCGGCCTGCCGGCGAAATCCTGGCTGCCGCCCCGCCATGATGGTGCGCTGGATGTGCTGGTGGTGGGTGCTGGCATGAATGGCATCGCCGCCGCAGGCGCGCTCAAGCTGCGCGGCATCCGCAATATCGCCATGCTCGATGGCAGCCAGCCGGGCCAGGAAGGCCCCTGGATGACCTATGCCAAAATGGAAATGCTGCGCTCACCCAAGACTCTGCCCGGCCCATGCTTCGGCATCCCCTCACTGACCTATCGGGCCTATCACGAGGCGCGGTTCGGTCCCGCGGATTGGCAGGCGCTTTATAAAATCCCCAATCAGCTCTGGCAGGATTACCTGGGCTGGTTACAGGCAGTGCTGGCCCTGCCGCTGCGCCATGGCGCTGCACTGGACCGTCTGCTGCCCGAGGCCGGGCTGCTGCGGGCCGAATTGGCCTCTGGCGAGGTCATCCTCGCCCGCCGCGTGGTGTTGGCCACCGGGCGGGGCGGGGCGGGCGGGCTCTATTGGCCAGGCTTCATCGACCCCGATCTGCGCCCCGATCTGGCCGAGCACACCAATATCGCCATCGACTTCGAAAAGCTGCGCGGCAAGCGGGTGGCGGTGATCGGCGCCGGCCCCTCGGCGCTGGACAATGCGGCCGCCGCGATGGAACACGGTGCGGCCTCGGCCGATGTCTTCGTCCGGCGCAAAGCCCTGCCGCAGATCAACAAGGGCCGCGGCGCTTCCCATCCCGGCTTTCTGCGCGGCTGGGGTGAATTGGATGATGCCGACCGCTACGCCTTCCTGGTCTATGGCCAGGATCTGCAGGCGCCACCACCGCATGAGACGGTATTTCGGGTGATGCGGCTGGGGGTGCAGATCCATCTCGGCCAAGCGGTGGAACGCGCCTCCCGCGATGCTGAACAGGTGCTGCTGCGCCTCGCCTCGGGTGCGGAACAGCGCTTTGATTTCCTCATCATCGGCACCGGTTTCCTGGTCGATCTGGATCGCGTGCCCGAACTCGCCGCCTTCGCCCCGCATATCGCCCGCTGGGGGGACCGCTATTCCCCGCCGGCCGATTTGGTGCGCCAGGACCTGCTGGCCTTCCCCTATCTCGGCCCGGGTTTCGAGTTGCAGCCACGCAATGCCGGCGCGCCGGCCGAAATCAGCCAGATCCACCTAATGAATTACGGCGCCCATGCCAGCTTCGGCGGCATCGCCAGCGACATACCCGGCGTCGCAGTCGCGGCCGAGCGCCTCACCAACGCCATCACCCGCCATGCCTTCCGCGAAAATTTCCCCGCCCTGCGCCAGGCCGTGGAAGAATTCGACGAACCCGAACTGGAAGGCACGCCATTTTTCGTGCCGCGAGGATAACGCCCATGACCCGCGACCTATTGGATGATCTGGCCGCCATCGCGCCCGGCAGCACGCTGGATGGCCTGCGCGCGCTGCGCCCCGATATCCGCACCGCCAGCGCCGCCTGCGAGGCAGCGATTTTTGCCGCCCCCTCGGGCCTGACCAAGGGCGAGCGCCATGCCGTGGCGCTGCATGTCGCGGCCCTGCATGAATGCGCCGAACTGGCCGAGCATCACCGCCATCACGCCGGCACTTCACCCCGCCTGCCTGCCATGCTGGCCCATGCCGAGATGCTCTCGCTGCGGCCACATGCCGCCAGCCCCGCGGCGCTCGCCAAGCTGGCGCTGACACCGGCCGAGATCATCATGCTCAGCCAACTCATCGCCTATATCGCCTGGCAGGCCCGCGCGCTGCATGGGCTGAAGCTGCTGGGCGGCGAGGCCTTGGCCACGCTGCCCGCCCCCCCGCCCCCCATGGGCGGCACCGCCGATTTCGGCTTCACCGCCGATACGCTTGGCTGGCGCGCCTGGGTGCCGGTGCTGGACATCGCCGAGGCCACGCCGGAGCAGGAAAAAGTGCTGGATGAAAGCCACCCCAAGGCCCGCACCAGCGATTATTACCTGGCCCTGGTGCAGGAACCCGAAGTGCTGCATCAGCGCTCAAAACTCTTCAACACCATCATGTATGGCCCGCGCGGCGCCGCCCGGGCCGAGCGCGAATTGGCCGCCGCTGCCGAAAGCCGGCTGAATGGCTGCCCCTATTGCCTCTCGGTCCATGCCCAGCGCTATGTGCAGCTCAAAGGCGACCCGAAGCTCATGCAACGCCTGGTGGATGAGGGCGTGGGGGTCGCTATGGATGCGCGCTCACGCGCCATCACCAACCTCGCAGTGACCCTCAGCCACACCCCCGCCACCACCGGCAGCGCCGAGATCGAGGCGCTGCGGGAATTGGAGATGCAGGATGACGAAATCCTCGACATCATCCAGTCGGTGGCGATGTTCGCCTGGGCAAACCGGCTCATGCAAACCCTGGGTGAGCCGCTGCGGGGCTGAGCCGCCCCCTCAGGTACCACAGAAGGTGGCCAGCACCCGCTCCTCCGCGCGCGGCGGCTGGGCGTGGCGCGGCGCATCGGGCTGCTCCTCAAAGGGGCGGGCCAGCACCTGCACCAGCCGCTCGAAAGGGGCCATATCGCCCTGCGCAACGGCGGCGGTGAGCGCCTCCTCCACCATGTGGTTGCGCGGGATGAAGGCGGGGTTGAGCGCGCGCATGGAAGCGGCCGGCGTGCTGCCGGCCAGGGCTGCGCGCCAACCCTCGGCCCAGGCATCAAAGCCGGCGGGGTCGGCAAATTGGCCGCGCACCCGGTCATCCCCCTCGGCCGCATCGCAGAGGCCGCGAAAGGTCAGGGTAAAATCGGCACGCTGTTCGGCCATCACTGCCAGCAGCCCCTGGCTGAGCGCATCATCACGCGCCGGCAGGCCCAGCTTGGCCGAAAGCCCGCCGAGATAGGCGTCATGAAAGGCGGGGGCGAATTCGGCCAGTGCGGCCTGGGCCGCCGCCATTTGCGCCGCCTCATCACCAGGCAGGATGGCCAGCAGCGCCTCGGCCAGCCGGCAGAGATTCCAATGCGCCATCTTCGGCTGATTGGCATAGGCATAGCGGCCGCCATAATCGATCGAACTCAGCACCATCGCCGGGTCATAGCCATCCATGAAGGCGCAGGGGCCGTAATCGATCGTCTCGCCCGAAATGGTCATATTATCGGTGTTCATCACGCCATGGATGAAACCCACCAGCATCCACCGCGCGACTAACCCGGCCTGGGCCGCAACCACAGCGCGCAACAGGCCCAGCGCCCCCTCGGCCTGCTGGTGGTGCCGGGCGCGGGCATATTCGGCCAGGATCACCAGCGCCTCCTCATCCCCCCGAGCAGCGAAATACTGAAATGTGCCAACGCGGATATGGCTGGCTGCGATGCGGGTGAGCACGGCGCCGGGCACCGGCGTCTCGCGATAAACCTCCTCACCACTGGCCAGCACGGCCAGGCTGCGGGTGGTGGGAATGCCCAGCGCGGCCATCGCCTCGCTGATAATGTATTCGCGCAGCACCGGCCCCAGGCCCGCCCGGCCATCGCCGCGGCGCGACCAGGGCGTGGGGCCGGAACCCTTGAGCTGAATGTCCCGCCTGGCGCCATCGGGGCGGATCACCTCACCCAACAAAATCGCACGCCCATCGCCCAGCTGCGGCGAAAAGCCACCGAATTGATGCCCGGCATAGGCCTGGGCAATGGGCTCGGCGCCCTCGGGCACAAGATTGCCGGCCAATGCCGCCACGCCATCGGGGCTGGCCAGCACCGCCGGATCAAGGCCCAATTCCTCCGCCAGAGCCGTGTTCAGCTTCAAAAGCCGCGGCGCGGCCACGGGGGTTGGCGGCAGCCGGGCAAAAAAACGCTCCGGCAGCCGGGCATAGGAATTGTCGAAGCTGATGGTCATGACAGAGAAATCGGCCTTCATCGCCGCGGTTGCAACCCCAGCCCCGCTTGACCGCCCTGCCCGGCCCGGCCAAACCGGGTCGCGCCAAAACGAGGAAGATCGCCACCATGTCCGACGCCAAACAGGCCCAGATGGAAATCCTGTCCGGCGCGCTGGCCCATCTCAAGCGCTATGATGACAAGATCGTGGTGGTGAAATATGGCGGCCACGCGATGGGCGAGGAGGAGACGGCGCTGCGCTTCGGCCGCGATATCGCCCTGCTCGAACAGGTGGGCATCAACCCCGTGGTGGTGCATGGCGGCGGGCCGCAGATCAACGCCATGCTCAAGCGGCTGAATGTGCAAAGCACCTTCGTGCAAGGCCTGCGCGTGACCGATGAGCAGATGGTCGAAGTGGTGGAAATGGTCCTCGCCGGCACCGTCAACAAGCAGGTGGCCAATGCCATCACCCGCGCGGGCGCCCTGGCCGTGGGCATCTCCGGCAAGGATGGCAACCTTATCCGCGCCCGCAAACTCACCCGCATGGTGAAGGACCCCGGCTCGAACATCGAACAGGTGCTGGATCTGGGCCTGGTGGGCGAGCCTGAGCATGTCGATACCCGGGTGCTGAAATTGCTGCTCAGCGCCGATATCGTGCCGGTCATCGCCCCCGTCGGCGTGGGGCCGGATGGCCAGACCTACAATATCAATGCCGATACGGTGGCCGGCGCCATCGCCGGCGCGCTCGGCGCCGAGCGCATGCTGATGCTCACCGATGTGCCGGGCGTGCTGAACGAGAAGAAAGAACTCATCGCCGAAATGACAGTGGGTGAGGTTCGCGCCGGCATCGCCAATGGCATGATCTCGGGCGGCATGATCCCCAAGGTGGAGACCTGCATCTATGCCATCGAGCGCGGTCTGAAGGGCGCGGTCATCCTTGATGGCCGCACGCCGCATGCGGTGCTGCGCGAATTGTTCACCGATGGCGGGGCTGGGACGCTGATCCGGGCTTGAGGCTGGACCAGGGAGGGCTCTGCCCTCCCCGGACCCCACCCGCCAAGGGCCGAAAGGCCCTTGGATCCCCTTGGAAAGCATTTGCTTGTTTTACGACGGTCCAGGGGCCGCTCGCCCCTAGCGGGGAGGGTCTGGGAGGGGCCGCGCCCCTCCCAGGTGCCACCAGCACTACCCCCCACGCAACCTGCGCGCATTCGCCCGCGCCTTCGTCACAAACGGTGCCAATATCGCCGCCTGGCTGCCCCCCGCCATCATCGCCGCCGCACTGCTCTGCATGGCGGCCAGCTTCTCAGTCCCCATCCGCTGATATTCCGCCGCCGAGCAACTGCCATCCGCCATCATGCGGGTGCGGTGGATAATGGTCTCCCAGGAAGCGATGGAAAGCCGAGCCATCATCAGGGGCAGCGAGAAGGGGGAATATTTCATCCCCCTGACATGACGACCCCGCCCCCCCGGCGCAAGGCTTATTCGGCGGCTTGCGATACCTCGGCCATCGGCCGGGGCAGATATTTCGCGTATTCCTTCGGCACCACATGCCAGAAGCTTTCACGCTCCGCCGCCCAGTCATTCAGCAGGCGGGCGGCGAAACGGCTGCCCGTCTCGGCCACATGCCGCTCGATCAACCCCTTCAGCACGCCTTCCCAATGCGCCGAAGCCAGACGTTGCCAAAGCAAGGTCTCCGGGTTCAGCCGCTTCTCAAAGGTCAGGTCCGCATCATGGATGAAGGCCGAACCACCGGTGAAGCCCGCGCCGAAATTATCGCCCGTCGCCCCCAGAATCACCACCGTGCCGCCGGTCATATATTCACAGGCATTGGCGCCGGTGCCTTCCACCACCGCCGTCGCCCCCGAATTGCGCACCGCAAAACGCTCCCCCGCCTGGCCGGCGGCGAAGAGTTCACCCGCCGTGGCACCATAAAGGCAGGTATTGCCGATGATGGTGTTCTCATTCCACACCAGCGTGGAGGAAGGTGCGGGGCGCACCACAATCTGCCCGCCCGAGAGCCCCTTGCCGACATAATCATTGGCATCGCCAAAGACTTCCAGCTTCAGGCCGCGCACCGCAAAGGCACCCAGCGACTGTCCGGCCGTGCCGCGCAGCCGCACGGTCAGATGCCCGGGCTGCAGCCCGTTCATGCCGTATTGCCGGGTGATCATCGCACTCGTCTTGGTGCCGATGGCGCGGTGGGTGTTCCGGATATTGTAGGCCAGTTGCATCTTCTCGCCACGCTGGAAGAGCGGCGCTGCGTCGCGGATCATATCGGCATCCAGCGTCTCAGGCACCTCATTGCGCCCTTCCAGCGTGCAATAGCGGGCATGCTGGCCGGCATCGGCCTGCACCAGCAGCGGGTTGAGGTCGAGATCATCGAGATCATCGGCACCACGGCTGACTTGCTTGAGCAGATCGGTGCGGCCGATCACATCGGTCAGCTTGCGGAAGCCCAGTGAGGCCAGGATTTCACGCACCTCCTCCGCCACGAAGGAGAACAGGCTGATCACCTTCTCCGGCGTGCCTTCGAACTTCTTCCGCAGCGCCTCATCCTGGGTGCAGACACCCACGGGGCAGGTGTTGGAATGGCATTGCCGCACCATGATGCAGCCCATGGCAACGAGCGAGGCCGTGCCAATGCCAAACTCCTCAGCACCCAGCATCGCGGCCACCACCACGTCCCGGCCCGTCTTCAAGCCGCCATCGGTGCGCAGCCGCACCCGGTGGCGCAGCCGGTTGAGCTGCAAGACCTGATGCGTCTCCGACAGCCCCATCTCCCAGGGCAGGCCGGCATATTTGATCGAGGTGATGGGCGAAGCACCCGTGCCGCCAGAATGGCCGGAGACGAGGATCGCGTCCGCCTTGGCCTTCGCCACCCCCGCCGCGATCGTGCCGATGCCAGAGCGCGAGACGAGCTTCACGCAGACCATGGCA
>NZ_JBBARU010000031.1:0-34417 GCF_040399605.1 Rhodovarius sp.
GTCTCAATGACATTGGTGACGGTGATGACCACCGAACAGGCAGCGCTGCTCAGGCTGCCATCGGAGGCAGTAACGGTGATATCGTAGACATTGTTCGCCCCGACATCGGCCGGCGCCTCGAAATTGGGCGAGGTCTTGAAGGTCACAGCGCCAGAGGCGGCGTTGATATTGAACAGGCGTGCATCAGTGCCACCCAACATCCAGGTCAGGGGCGCATTGGCATCAGGGCTGCTACCGGAAGCCTGATAGGCTGTGCCGTTGGTGTTTTCGGCAAAGTTTGTACTGCCAGGAGAGGTCACCGAGGGCATCCGATTATAGATGGCGACGCTGTTGCTACCGGCAGTCCAGTCCGTGACGGTGACGGTGGCGCTGCCGATGGTGAAGGCGCGCTGGGCGCCATCATCAATATAGGTGAAGCCGTTGCCACTAAAGGATATGATGTTGTTGCCGGTCCCCAACGTGATGGTGTCGCTGCCGTCGCCGGTGGCCCAGATGACGGTATCGTTTCCACCGCCACCGTCGATTGTATCGTTCCCGGCGCCACCGGTAATGGTGTCATTGCCGGCATTGCCATTCATGGTATCGGCAAATGCAGTGCCATGCAGGCGGTCAGCCA
This sequence comes from Rhodovarius sp., assembly GCF_040399605.1. Taxonomy (NCBI): domain Bacteria; kingdom Pseudomonadati; phylum Pseudomonadota; class Alphaproteobacteria; order Acetobacterales; family Roseomonadaceae; genus Rhodovarius; species Rhodovarius sp. Next base: position 617 of record NZ_JBBARU010000031.1, read on the forward strand.
GCGTCGTGCCGCGATAGGTGGCGCCACCGGTGGCGGGGCTGAAATAGACATAGCTGGAGCCGGAATCATTGCTACTCGGATCGTTTACAGGGGCACCGATGAGAAGATCAGCATAGCCGTCGCCATTAACATCGCCAGCTGAGGCTACTGTATTGCCACCGCCACCATTCAATTTGAAGCCATTGACGCCATTCAGCGTCGACAGGTTGAGGGCGGTATTAAAACTACCTGACTTACCGAAGACCACGTAGCTGGCGCCGGCACCCGGGGCACCAATGATGAGGTCGGCAAAGCCATCGCCGTTCACATCGCCGGCTGGTGCAACGGAATTGCCGCTATTGTCACCGCCCGTGACGCCATCGATGCGAAAGCCGGTGTTGCCATTCAGGGTAGAGAGGGCGATGCCGTAGTTACCCCAACCGCTGGACTTGCCGAAGACCACATAGCTGGACCCGGCATATTGATTGCCGTGATTGGTGGCTCCAGGGGCGCCAATGATCAGGTCATCGCAGCCATCGCCATTCACATCGCCGGCTGAAGCAACTGAAAAGCCGGTGCGGTCACCGGCCGTGACGCCACTCAGTGAAAAGCCAGTGCCGATATACCATTTACCGGGGGAAAGGAAGTCGTATGAGGAATAAAAACCGATAGATTTTCCAAACAAAACAGAACTGGAGCCAACAAAAATATCATTGCCAATTTGCGATCCGTAGGCGCCCACAATGAGGTCTGCGAAGCCGTCGCCATTAACATCTCCGGCTGAGGCTACGGAAGCGCCACTAAGGTCACCCCCATAGTTGCCGATGACCCTGAAGCCTGTGATGCCATCCAAGGTTGAGAGGTTTATGGCGGAATCAAAGCCACTAGCCTTGCCGAATACCACATAGCTGGCACCGGAATCGGCGTTCCAACCGAGACTCCCGCGGTCTCTGCCCGGGGCACCGATGATAAGATCCGCGAACCCATCACCGTTCACGTCCCCGGCTGAAGCCACGGAATAGCCGCTGTTGTCACCTGCCGAGACACCATCGAGCCGGAAGCCGGTACTGCCATCAAGGGTCGAGAGGTTGATCGAGGAGGCAAAGGCGCTGGACGCGCCGAAGACCACATAGCTTGAGCCAGCAATGTCAATGCCATTTGGGTCAGCATGCTTAGCACCGACGATGAGGTCAGCATAGCCATCGCCGTTCACATCGCCTGCTGAAGCAACGGAGAAGCCTGCGTTATCGCCTGCCGAGGTGCCGGCTAGTCGGAAGCCGTTGGTGCCATTCAAGCTAGAGAGGTTGGTGGCAGATGCAACGCCGCTAGACTTACCGAAGACCACATAGCTGGCGCCGACATAGTCGCCATTCAGGTTGGTCCAAGGGGCGCCGACAATGAGGTCTGCGAAGCCGTCGCCATTAACATCGCCGGCTGACGCAACGGAAGCGCCGCTTCCATCACGGGCCGAAACGCCATCGAGGCGGAATCCGTTGGCACCATTGAGGCTGGAGAGGTTGATGGAGGACGAAAAGGACATGACAAAAACCTTAACCAGCCAGGGATGGTGGCGATTGCTAAGATATAACCTGGCCTGATATTATTTCTAGCGAATTGTGTGAGAGGGCTATTTTGAGCCGGGTTGCGGACATCATCGGCGCCAGCACCGCTTTCCCCTGGATAAGAGCAGCCATAGCACCCAATTCGGCCAGTACCAGTAGGCGCAGCAAGTGATGACGGATGGCGCGCACACCGATGAAAATCAAGGGGTGCTGACCCCTTCCAGAATACCCTCTCCAGGCTGCCTGCGGCGTCCACCAGGGGCGTCTTGGTTTCGCTGGGCGGTAAGGGGAGGGGCGCGCCATTTGAGGCGCTGGTGATGCCCCAAGGCCTGCATATCAAGCCCGCCATAGGTCAGGTTGCCTACGATGATCGCCGGCATCAGCCAAGATGGATGCACGCCCAAATCATTTGCATGCATTAGTATGTAGGGAGGCGAGGGGGTACCATCTTGGAAAAGGGGTCTACCCCCGGGGTGGGGTCTGAGAGTCGGGCTTTTTCGAAGGGGTGGGGGTGTGCCTGATCACGGCGATCAGAGATCATCTCACATCTGGCATTGCCCACCCCGGCAAGGTGATGTGCCTGCCGCATGGCAAGGTAGTTCCAGCATGCAGTGATGATGTGTTGACCGTCATAGTTCGCCCAAGATCGCCTCAAGCCACAGTTTTATGTGGGGAATTATGTGGGGAACCTGAGGCTGTGTACCGGAAACCCGCAGAAAACCTTGGGTACTGGCGGACAGGGTGGGATTCGAACCCACGATACGCTTTTGACGTATACGCACTTTCCAGGCGCGCGCCTTCGACCGCTCGGCCACCTGTCCGGAGAGCGTTGCTCATAAGGCCAGCGCCTCACCTCCGCAACCCAGGCACCGCAAATCTGCCAGGCGGCCTGTAAGCCGGGTTCTGTCCAGCGGCTTTCGCCACCTGGATGACCATTCCTCTGGGACGGGCCTCACAGCCCGCCTCGTGCGGCCAACCCGGGTTGCGGGGCGGAAAACCCCTGTGCCTGGGGCGAACCCCGGCACCAGCACCCCTATTCGGCCTTGCTCCCGGTGGGGTTTGCCCTGCCGCCCCGGTTGCCCGGGGCGCGGTGCGCTCTTACCGCACCGTTTCACCCTGACCCGGGTCGACACCCGGGCGGTTTGTTTTCTGTGGCACTGTCCCTGAACAGGTTCTCACCCGCCCGCCGGCCGTTAGCCGGCACCGTCTTTCCGTGGAGCCCGGACTTTCCTCCAGCCCGCGCCAAGGCGCGAACCAGCGGTCATCCGGCCGCCTGGCCCTGCCCTCCTGCGCGCCTGGCCCGGCAGTGTCAACCTCGGTTCAGCTGGCGCTCAGCGCCGCCACCGCCCGCAACAGCCCCCGGGTTTTCTCATCCGCCTGCCCATCCACCAGGCCCGGCCGCCAATGGCGCTGAAAAGCACGCAGCAACACCGGCAATGGCAGGTCAGCACGGTAGCCAATCGCCGTCAGCAGGCCGGGCACCGCCTCCACACCAGCCGGCGCCGCAGCCTCCTCCGGCCAAAGCCCAACCCCCTGCCCGGCCAGGCCCTGCCAGTCGAAATACTCGCCCGGGTCCTGCTTGCGGTCCGGCGCCACATCGCTATGCGCCAGCACATGGCGGGCGGGAATGGCGTGGCGGCCCAAAATCTCCAGGCAGAGCTCCACCACGGCCACCATCTGCAGCAGCGGAAAAGGCCGGTAGCCATGCTCATGGCCTGGGTTCACCACCTCAATGCCAATGCTGCGCGCGTTCAGCCCGCTCTCGCCCCGCCAATGGGAAACGCCGGCATGCCAGGCCCGCATGCCCTCATCCACCAGGGCAAACACCCGGCCATCCTCCTCCACGAGGTAATGGGCCGAGACCTTCGCCGCAGGGTCGCGCAGCCGGGCCAAAGCCGCCGGCCCGCTCACCATGCCCGTATAATGCAGGATCAGCATGTCCACCGCCGCCCCCCGCGCGTCACAATTCGGGCTGGGCGCTGCGATCATCCGCATCGGCTAGAGCTTCCGCGCCCGCTTGATGCGGTCCCACGCATTGTTGATTTCAGCCACCTTATCCGCCGCGCGCTTGGCGAATTCGGGTGTCACACCCCGGCTCAGCAGCGCATCGGGATGGTTTTCGCGCATCAATCTGCGCCATGTCGCCCGCACCTCCTCATCCGAGGCATTGGCCGGCAGGCCGAGCGTGGCATAGGGGTCCATGCCCGGCTCCTCGCGCGGGCGGGTGGCATGGCCGTCGCGTGCCCGCACCCAGGCCGCGGCATCAAGGCCAAAGCCCAGCTGCACCCGTTGCAGGAAAGCCACCTCACCGCGGGTGAGCGGCGCATCGGCACGGGCAATGGCAAAAAGCGCCGCCAGCACATCCTCCAGCATCGCCTTGTTATCGGCAAAAGCCTGCCCGACCCGGTCGGCAAAGGGCTCAAAACCCTGTGCATCCTCTCGCGCTTGGTCAAATAATTGGCCAACCTCGGCCATATTCTGCGGCGGGATACGAAAGGCACGCTTGAAGGCGTCAATCTCCGCCCGCTTCACCGGCCCATCGCATTTGGCAAGCTTGGCCGAAAGCACCACCACGCTCACCGCGAAAAGCTGGTCCTTGCTGCCAAGCAGCGCAGCCAGGTCAGCCCGGCCAGCGCCGCTCTCGGCGGCATGGCCCATCGCCGCGCCCAGAACCGCGCCAATCGGCCCGCCGGTCATAAAACCGGTCACACCACCTATGATCTTGCCCCAGAAGCTCAAACCATGCGCATCCCATGTCTCTGCTGTGACCGTAGCATGAAAACCGCCCGCGCACGCCCCCCCCAACCCCTTGCGCAGCGGCGGCAGTCCCGTCAAACGGAACAGGCCGAATTTGTTGGATATCATGCGTTCGAACCCAGAACTGATAGGCGCTGAATGACGCGCAGGCTGGCTCTGGCCTGGTTGCTGCTGCTGCCCCTTTTGGTGGCCGCCGCCGCCACCCTGCCCGCGCGTATCGACTGGGATGGCTATCGCGGCGCGCTGGCCCAACATGCCTCCGAGCGGCTGGGGCGGCCCATCGGCCTCAATGGCGGCCTGCGCCTGCGCCTGCTGCCGCAGACCTTGATCGAGGCCGATGGCCTGACCATTGGCAGCTCCAATGACGGCGTGGCCCTCACCGCGCGGGCCATGCGCCTGCGGCTGGACCCGTGGCGGCTGCTGCTCGGTCGCGTGGTGGTGCGTGAAGTGGTGCTGGTGGGCGCCGATATCCGCCTGCCCTGGCCACCCACCCGCCTGCCGGGCCTCGCCACATTGGGTCTTGATGAACTGACCCTGCTCGATGCCCGGCTGGAGGAAAGCCGCATCAGCGTGGCCGGTGCCAGCATCGAGGGCGTGTCGGCGCGCTTCATCGCCGGTGGCCTGGCCGATGCGCTGCGGGCCGAAGGCCGCTTCAATTGGCGCGGCCAGCCGCTTGCCTTCAACGCCACGCTTGGGCGGGCGGGCGATGATGGGGCGGCACCGCTCGACATGGCCGGCCAGATCGCCGGCAGCCGGATAGCCGCCCGCGGCGTGCTGCTGGGCGAGGGCGGCTTCGAGGGCCGGTTGGATGCGGCAGGCCAGGACCTCTCGGCCTTGCTGCCCACCCCGCGCGGCGCCTTTACCGCCACCGGCCGTATCACCGCCACCGCTGATGTGGTGGGGGTGGACCAATTGGTCCTCGATCTGGGCGGGCAGCAGGCGCGCGGCGGCGTTTCGCTGCGCCTCGCCGCGGAACCACGGGCCGATGCGCCACGCGGCACAGCGCCGGGTGCACGGCTGGACGCAGCCCTCCTCGCCTCCCGCCTCGATCTCGACGCCTGGACCGAGGCGCTGCGCCGTGGCGGCAGCCCCGAGCTGCCCATAGGCCTTGATCTCTCCGCCGAGGCCGCCAGTTTCCGCGGCGTGGCGCTGCGCCAACTGCGCCTGACGGTGCATCTGGAGAATGGCCGGATCATCGTGCCCGAGGCCGCAGCCGAGCTGCCCGGGGAGGCCAGCATCAACGCCTCCGGCGCCGGCACGGCCGATACCTCCGAATGGGCGCTGCGCTTCGAAACCCGCCGCGCGCCCGATACCCTGGCCGCCTTCGGTGCCTTGAACCTGCCCGCCGGTGTGGCGCCCCTCGCCCATGCCTCGGGCTCGATGCGCCTGGTGCTGGATGAACGGCAGGCGGGTTTGAGCGATATGGCGCTCAATATCGATGGCAGCCGTGTGGCAGGCACCGCGACCTGGCGCTGGGGGGAGCGCCCGGTGCTGGGCCTCGGCCTGGAAGTCGCCCGCCTTGACCTCGACCCCTGGCTCGCCGCCGGCGAGAGGCTGTCGCGCATGGATGTCAATCTGCGCATCACAGCCGAGCGGGCCAGCCTGCACGGCTTGGCGCTGGAGTCGCTCAGCATCGATGCCTCGGCCGAGGCCGGGCGGCTGGTGTTGCGCCGTGCCCTGGCGCGGCATGGCGGGGCGGATATCACCGCCGCGGGCAATGGCACGCTGGCACCGCCTCGGATCAATGAGGCCGTGCTGGAAGCCCAAGGCGGCATGCTGGGCGGCGCGCTGGCCCTTATGCCGACGCCTCCATGGCTCAACCTGCCCGCCGCCATGGCAGCCCTGCCGCTTCGGCTGCGCGCGCAACTCGCAGGCCCTGCCGATGCGCTGTCGCTGCGGGCGGAGGCGAGTGTGGATGATGCGCGCCTCGAAGCGCAGATGGCGCTGGACCTCGGCCAGGGCCGGGCTGGCGGCACAATCACGCTGCGCCACCCGGGCGCGGGGCGGCTGCTCGGCCCGCTTATCGGCCCGGCGGGGCGGCAATGGCTGGGTGAGGGCTCGTTGGCCATCATCGCGGGGGTGGCATTGCGTCCGGGGCTTCTGGCCGCCGAGAACCTTGATGTGGTGGCGGGGCAGTTGCGCCTGCGTGGCCCTCTCAGCCTCAACCGCGAGGGCGCGCGGCCGCGCCTCAGCGCCCAATTGACCACCGACAGCCTGGCCCTGCCAGAATTGCCCATCGCCACCCTCTTCCCCGCCCTGCGCGGCTTTGACATGGAATTGGCGCTGCGGGCGGAAAACCTGCTGCCGCCGCCCAGCCTGCTGCCACCGCTGAGCGGCCTGCGTGGCATGCTGCGCCTGGAGGAGGGCCGGCTTGCCATCGCGCTGGAGGAGGCGCGCCTTTCCGGCGGCACCCTGCAGGCCATGCTGCGGGCCGATACCACCGCCAACCCGCCCGCCCTGGCGCTTGAGGCCCGGCTGGCAGGCGCGGTGGTGACCGAAGCCCTGCTCGGCCATCTGCCCGATGTGACGAGCGGCCGGGCCGATGCCATGCTGGCACTTTCGGCCACCGGGCACGGCCCCGATGCCTGGCGCGCCACGCTGGCTGGGCAGGGCGACGTCACCATCCGCGATGGCACACTGCAAGGCGTGGAGCTGGCAGCGCTGGCCGCCGCCCTGGCGCTGCCCGAGGCCGAGGCCGCCCGCCCGGCCATGGCAGCGGCGCTCTCCGGCGGCAGCACGCCCTTCACCCGCCTCACCCTGCCCTTCACCGCTGAGGCGGGGCTGCTGCGGCTCGGCGAGGCCATACTGCAAGGCGAGGCCGGCATGGCGCGCCTCTCCGGCCAATATGACCTGGCCCGCTTAAGGCTGGATATGCGGCTTGCCATGCCGCAGCCGGAGGGGCCCGATGTGGGATTATGGTTCGGCGGGAGCGCGGATTCGCGGCGCTCCCTGCCCGAGACGTCAGCCTATTGGCGCTGGCGCAACGCAAGGGAGTGAGACATGGCTGACGGCAGGCTTGAACGCAGGGACGCGCTGACCCGCGCGGGGGAATTCTTCGATAGTGGCGCCTTCCGTGATCGCCTCTCGGCATTGATCGCCTATCGCTCCACCAGCCAGGACCCGGGGCATGACGCCGATCTGCGCCGCTATCTGGAAGAGGGGCTGCGGCCCTGGGTGGAAAGCATGGGCTTCGTCACCGCCATCCATGACAACCCCGAGCCCGGCTTCGGCCCGATCCTGACCGGCACCCGCATCGAGGACCCGGCCCGGCCGACCATCATCCTCTATGGCCATGGCGACACGGTGCGCGGCCTGGAGGACCAATGGAGCGACGGCATCGACCCCTGGACGCTGACCGAATTGGACGGCCTCTGGTACGGCCGCGGCAGCGCCGACAATAAGGGCCAGCACGTGCTGAACCTCACCGCCCTCGAGACGGTGTTGGCGGCGCGCGGCGGCAAGCTCGGCTTCAACGTAAAACTGCTGATCGAAATGGCCGAGGAGCGCGGCAGCCGGGGCCTGCGCGAATTCGTGGCCAATCATCGTGACATGCTGGCCGCCGATGCGCTGATCGCCAGCGACGGCCCGCGCGTCGAGCCTGGCCTGCCCACCATCGCCACCGGCACCCGCGGCACTTTCCATTTTGACCTCGTGGTGAAGCTGCGCGCCGGTGGTGTGCATTCCGGCCATTGGGGCGGGCTGACGCGCGACCCGGCGATCATCCTCAGCCATGCCCTCACCTCGATGATGGACCGGCATGGCAAAATTCTGGTGCGCGACTGGCTGCCGCAGAATGGCGTGCCGGCGCAGGTGCGCGGCGTGCTGGATGGCTGCCCGGTGGGCGGCGGTGATGGTGCGGCCACCATCGATGCCGATTGGGGCGAGCCTGGCCTGACTTCGGCCGAGAAAATCTATGGCTGGAACAGCCTGATCGTGCTGGCCATGACATCGGGCCGGCCGGAAAACCCGGTCAATGCCGTGGCGCCCGATGCCCGCGCGCATTGCCAGATCCGCTACACGGTGGACACCGATGTCGCGGTCTTCGCCCCCGCGCTGCGCCGCCATCTGGATGAGCATGGCTTCCCCGAGGTCGTCATCGAGAATGCCGGCAGCCGCATGCCCGCCAGCCGCACCGCGCCGGATGATGCCTGGGTGCTCTGGACCCAGGAGAGCATGCAGGCCTCACTCGGCAAGCGGGTGCAGATCATCCCCAATAGTTCGGGCGGGCTGCCGGGCGATGTCTTTGTTGACCATCTGGGCGTGCCGCTGGTCTGGATTCCGCACAGCTATAATGGCTGCAAGCAGCATGGACCGGATGAGCATGCGCTGCCCGCCATCCTGCGTGAGGGCCTGCTGGCCTTCACCGGCATCTGGTGGGATCTGGGCGACAAGCCGTGAGGGTTCTGGTCACCGGCAGCGCTGGCTTCATTGGCTTTCACCTCTGCCGGCGGTTGCTGGCCGAGGGCCATGAGGTCGTGGGCGTGGATAATCTGGTGGCCTATTACGACGTGGCGCTGAAGCATGCCCGGCTGGCACAACTGGCCGGGCCGGGTTTCACCAACCATGTGCAGGATGTGGCCGATATGGCCGGGCTGCGGGCGGTGATGCAAGCGGGCCGGCCGGAGGTGGTGGTGCATCTCGCCGCCCAGGCGGGCGTGCGTTATGCGCTGGAACACCCCGATGTCTATGTCTCGGCCAATATGGTGGGCAGTTTCAATCTGCTGGAATTGTGCCGGGAGATGCCGGTGCGGCACCTGCTGATGGCCTCCACCAGTTCGGTCTATGGCGCCAATATGGCGGTGCCATTTCTCGAGACGCATGCCACTGATACGCCGCTGAACATTTATTCCGCCTCCAAGCGCTCGGCCGAGTTGATGGGCCATTGCTATGCCCATTTGTGGAACCAGCCGATCACCGCCTTTCGCTTCTTCACCGTCTATGGGCCGTGGGGCCGGCCGGATATGGCGCTGTTCAAATTCACCGCCGCAGCGCTGAAGGGCGAGACGATCGACGTCTATAATCACGGCCATATGGCGCGGGATTTTACCTTTATCGATGATCTGGTCGAGGCGATTACCCGCCTCATCCCCCTCGCCCCTGAGCGTGGCAAGCCGGTGGGAGCGGGCGATAGCCTCAGCCCGGTGGCGCCCTTCCGGGTGGTCAATATCGGCAATGGAGCGCCGGTCGGCCTGCTCGATTTCATCACCGAGATCGAGCGCGCGGTGGGCCGGCCGATTGCGCGCAACGATATGGACCTGCAGGCCGGCGAGGTGCTGCGCACCTGGGCGGATGCAGCGCTGCTCGAAGCCCTGACCGGGTATCGCCCCGCCACCCCGGTCAGCCAGGGTGTGCCGCAATTCGTGGCCTGGTTCCGGGCGCATTACGGGCTGTGACCCCCGCCCGGGCGGGCAAACACGCAACCTGTCGTATTCGGACAAATTCCCCGCGCCGGGCGCAATGCGGGCCTTGATACGCAGAGTTTAGAGCAAAAAGCGGTTGGATTTCAAGGAATATCAGCCCATACGCTGCCGCAGCAGGTTCACCAGCGAGGCCATGCCTGCCACCGCCGCGGCGGCGTAGAGCGCGCCGAGCGCAATGCTCTCCGCATTCCCATGCGCTGAGACATGGAACACCATTGCAACAATCACCGTGCCCGCCGCCTGGCCGAGCACGCGCGCGGTACTCTGCATGCCACCAGCACTGCCCGCACGATGGCGCGGCGCATTGGCCAGCATGGTGCGGTTGTTCGGCGCCTGGAATGAGCCGAAGCCGAGCCCGCACAAGGCCAGCGCCACCATGATCGGCCAGATTGGCCCATCGGGCGGCAGCAGCGCCACCACCAGCAGCCCCAGCGCCACCACGGCCGAGCCCAGGACGCAGAGCCAGGCGCCATTCAGCCTATCGCTCAGCCGCCCCGATATCGGGGCCGCCAGCGCGATGGCCGCCGGCCAGGGCGAGACGATCAGCCCGATCTCGGCCACGCTGCGCCCCGCCGCGGTGAGGTGAAAGGGCAGCCCGATATAGACCATGGCCTGGGCGCCAAACATGCAGGCCGAGGCGATGATGGCCAGCCTGACCGGCACGATGCGCAATAAGTCCAGCGGCAAAAGCGGCGCGGGCTGGCGGCGCTGCAGGCGCACCAGCAGCCAAAAACTCCCCCCCGCCGCCACCAGCAGGCCACCCGCCAGCCAGGGCAGCACCAGCACCATGTCCAGCCCCAGGAAGAGCAGCGAAAAACTGGTCACGTTCAGCGCCGCACCCGGCCAGTCGAAAGGCCGGCGCTGGGGGGCCACATTGGGCAGCAAGCGGCTGCCCACCAGCAGGATCAATATCCCCAGCGGCATGCTCGCATAGAAAATCGATGGCCATCCTGCCAGGCTGATGATCACACTGCCAATGGAAGGGGCGAGGGCTGAGCTCAAAGCCACGGTGAGCGCATTGAGCCCTATCGCCCGGCCGAGCATCGACATGGGATAGGTGTGGCGGATCAGGGCTGCCGAAACACTCATCACCGCCGCAGAGCCCAGGCCCTGCATCACCCGCGAGGCCAGCAAAACCTCCAGGCTGCCGGCCGAGGCACTGCCAAAGGCCCCCAGAATGAACACGCACAACCCCACGCGATACACCCGCTTGAAGCCGAAGACCTCCCCCATCGAGGCGCAGGGCAATAACAGGCTGACAAGGGCCAGCTGATAGGCATTGACCACCCAGGTGACCGTGGCCGGGCTCACCGCCAATTCCCGGGCAATGCCGGGCAAGGCGACATTCACCATGGCGGAATCCAGCACGGTGATGGAAATGCCCAGGGCGATACAGGCCATCGCCAAACCACGCCGGCCCGGGGGCAATCCATCCTGCGGCGGGTCATCGGTCATGGGCTGACCCTGGCTGAGGGTGGGCTTGGGCGCAAGCGGGGCTGGGGGGCTCCCCCAGCCGCCTTCAGGCCGCCTGGGCCCTGGCAACCTTCGGCAGCGCCACGCCGACCAATTCCTCCGCCCCCAGCAGGGCGGCGAGCTGGTCTTCGCTCCAGCCTTCAGTGCCTTCGGGGCGGACCGGCAGCACCATCCAACGGTAATCGGCGGTGCTATCCACCACGCGAATCTGGGTGCCGGCCGGGATCATGGTGCCCCATTCCGCCAGCACGCCACGCGGGTCGCGCACGGCGCGGGCACGGTAGGCGGTGGATTTGTACCAATGCGGCGGGAAGCCCAGCACCACGCGCGGATAGCAGCTGCACAGGGTGCAGACCACCAGATGATGCAGCGCGGGGGTGTCTTCCAGCACGCCCAGCGGCGGGTTGCCGGCCAGGGAGATGCCGAATTCCTCAGCGGCCGCGGTGCCATCGGCCAGCAGCCGGGCGCGGAATTCCGGGTTGGTCCAGGCGCGGGCCACCATGCGCGCGCCGGTCTCGGGGCTGGCTTTTTCGGTCGCGGATTTTTTCGCCGCGATCTCGGCTTCGGTGAGGATGCCCTTGGCGGTCAGCGCGCCGATCAGTTTTTCCAGCAACACGACATGCGCGGCTGAGGGTTCACGTGCGGCCATGTTTCAGCCCTCCACCGGTTCAAGCCAATGTTCGAAAAGTTCCACCAGCAGGGTGTCGCCCGCCTCGCCCTCATTCCAGACCGGCTGTTGTTCGAACAGCACATGGTAGAGCATTTTCTCCGGCGCCGGGCGGTTGAAGGCCAGATCCTCGGGGTTGGGGAAGCGGCCCAGGGCACGCAGCACAATGCCCTGGCGGCCGCGGACGTAATGCGGCGTGCGCAAATGCAGGCGCATCACCGTCTCGGGCCGGTTGTTCTTGACCTGGACGCGGGCGCCGGCGGCGAATTGTGGGTTCACGACACATCCTCCCAGCTGACAATGCCGCGGCTGACCAGCACGGCCGCCATGGCCTTCAGCCATTTCTCATAATAGCTGAGGCCGAAATACTCTTCCGGCGGCAGGCTTTCGATCTTCAGGCGCTGCTCATCGGTGGTGATCAGGCCTTTTTCGCGCAGCACGACGCGCAGCGCGTCCACCCGCTTGTCGAAATCATTCAGGGCCGGGTTTTCCGGCTCCACCGCGGTGCAGCGGTATTTCGGGTTGCCGCCGAGGTCGTGATGGGTGGGTTGGGGCGCTGTGTCCATGCCGCAAGTCTAGGGGCGGCGGGGCCTGCACTGCAAGCGACCAAGCGGCGACTTAGCGCCTTCCCGTCAGCGTCACCGCCCCCAGCATGCCGGCTAAGGCGAGGCCGGCGCCGAGCAGTTTCAGCGGCGTCAGCGCCTCCCCCAGCACCACGGCGGCCAGTAGCAGCGCGGTGATGGGCACCACCACCGAGAGGGTGGAGGCGCGGGTTGGCCCCAAAAGCTCCACGCTGCGGGTGAAAAGCAGCATGGCCAGCACCCCCAGCATCACCCCCTGGGCGAAGATCATCCACAATTGCGAGGCCCAGGGCAGCGTGACGAATTCCACCGCCGGCCCCGCCAGCCATAGCGGCGTCACCAACACGGCGGAGACCACCGCGATGGCGCCCGCCGCCGGAAAGGCCGGCACCTGCCACCGCCGCAGCAGCGCACCGAAAAAGCCCCAGGAGCCGCCGGCCAGCAGCAGCAGCACATCACCCTTCCACACCCCGGGGCTATCGGAGGCCAGGCCATCCCAGCCGATGCACAGCACGCCGGCCAACATCACGCCCAGCGCCGCGAGCCGGCCGGAGGTGGGTTTTTCCGCCAGCAGCAGCCAACCCGCCAGCGCGCCGGCCACCGGTGCGGTCATCGGCGCCACCGTGCCGCCATGGCTCGCCGGCGCCCAAATCATGGCCCCGACAAAGACCATGAAATTTCCCAAGCCCCCCACCGCAGTCAGCACCAGCAGCTTGGCCAGCCCCACCTCGCGCAGCCGCGCCCGCGCGCCCCAGGCCAGGTGGCCCAGCAACAGTGCGCCGGGGATGAAGCGGCAAGCCGCGAGATCAAGCAGGTGAAACCCCTGCCCCGCCAGCGCCAGGCGCGCGACGACGGCATGCCCGCCCCAGATGATGGAGGCGGCCATGCCAAATGCCAGGCCGGCGAGGATTTTAGGGTTCATGTCGGGCGAAACTGCGCCGGGCGGCAGGCGGAGGCAAGGCTTTGGCTGGCGTCACCACCGGGCTTTATGGCCGAGATCATCGGGGCAGCGCTGCGAGGCATGCCTCGGCGGCGGCGATCGCCGCCTCGGGGGTGGTGTCATTGACCACGCGCAGCACAAGCAGCCCCGGCGGCAGCGGCGCCGCGCGGGCCAGGCGCGCGGCGATATCCTCGGCCGATTCGCGCCCCCGGGCGGCCAGCCGGGCGGCCAGAATGGCGGGCGGGGCGGTGATCTCCAGCACGGCGAAGGGGTAGCGCGCCGCAGCCTCGGCCAAGACAGTGCGGGAGAGATTGGCCAGTACCACCTGCCCCGCCGCCAAAGCCGCCTCGATCTCGCGGGGTATGCCGTAATGCAGGCCATGCGCCTGCCATTGCAGGGCGAAATCATGCGCGGCGAATTCGGCCTCGGTCATGGCGATATGATCCTCGCCCCCGGCCTCGGCCGGGCGGGTGATGGCGCGGCGGGCGATGACATGCCCTCCCCGGCGCAAGCCCTCCAGCACCGTGTCCTTTCCCGCGCCCGAAGGCCCCACCACCGCCACCAGCATGTCGCACCCCAGATTGACCGGCGATGGGATGCCTGCACCTATCGCATCCACGCAAGGGGAGCCCGCAAGACAATGATGTTCACCACCAGGCCGGAAATCGCCGGCACCTTCGGCGTCGTCGCCACCACGCATTGGATTGCGAGCCAGGTGGGCATGGCGGTGCTCGAGCGCGGCGGCAATGCCTTCGATGCCGCCGCCGCCGCCGGCTTCACCCTGCAAATCGTCGAGCCGCATCTCAATGGCCCGGGCGGCGATTGCCCGATCATTCTGCATTCGGCGGCCACGGGGGCGCAAAGCGTGATCTGCGGCCAGGGCCCGGCGCCTGCCGGCCTGACCATCGATCACGTGAAGGGCAAGCTGGGGCAGAGCATCATGCCCGGCACCGGCTTTCTCTGCGCCCCCATCCCCGGCGCCTTTGACGCCTGGATGCTGATGCTGCGCGACCATGGCACCTGGAAGCCGCGGGAGATTCTGGAATTCGCCATCGGCTATGCCCGGCACGGCGCGCATATGGTGCCGCGCATCCGCCAGACCATCGACACCGTCCGCCCGCTTTTTGAGACCGCCTGGCCGACCAGCGCCGAACTCTGGCTGCGCGATGGCGGCCCCGCCCCGGGCGGCCTCTATGCCAACCCGGTGCTGGCCGACACCTATAGCCGCATCGTGACCGAGGCCGAAGCGGCGGGCGGAGACCGCATCGCCCAGATTGAGGCCGCCCGTGCCGCCTTCTACAAGGGTTTCGTGGCCGAGGCGGTGGAAAGCTTCGCCCGCCGCTTCGCCGCCCTGGACACCACGGGCGAGCGCAACCACGGCGTCATCACCGCCCATGACATGGCCAACTGGCAGGCCAGCTACGACGCGCCGCTGCGCTACAATTATCACGGCACCGAGGTGCTCAAATGCGGCCCCTGGTCCCAGGGCCCGGCCATGCTGATGACGCTCTCGCTGCTGCGCGACATCGATGTGGCGGGGATGGACCCGATGGGGGCGGAGCTCGTGCATCATTTCGTCGAGGCACAGAAACTGGCCTTCGCCGACCGCGAGGCCTGGTGTGGCGACCCGGATTTCTTTGACGTGCCGATGAGCACCCTTTTGAGCGACGCCTACAATGCCGAACGACGCAAGCTGATCGGCGCGCAGGCCTCGATGGAATTCCGCCCCGGCTCACCCGATGGCCGCGCGCCGGACACCGATTATGCCGCCGCCATCCGGCGCGGGCTGGAGGCGCGTGCCGCCGCCGGCACGGGCGAGCCCACCGTCTCGCGCCTCGGCGCCTCGGGCGGCGATACCTGCCACATCGATATTATCGACCGCTGGGGCAATATGGTCTCGGCCACGCCATCGGCGGGATGGCTGCAATCCTCGCCGGCGATCCCGGAGCTGGGCTTCTGCCTGGGGTCACGCTGCCAGATGTTCTGGCTGGAGGAGGGGCTGTCCAATACCCTCGTACCGGGCAAGCGGCCGCGCACCACGCTCAGCCCCTCCATGGCGCTGCGCGATGGCAAGCCCTGGATGAGCTTTGGCACGCCCGGCGGCGAGCAGCAGGACCAATGGCAGCCGCTGATGCTGCTGCGCATGCTGCATCACGGCCTGAATATTCAGGAGGCGATCGACATGCCGGCCTTCCACTCCGAGCATTGGATCAGCAGTTTTTGGCCGCGCGCGGCCAAGCCGGGCAAGCTGGTGCTGGAAGGCCGCTACCCGGCGGCGGTGGCCGAGGAGCTCAAGGCCCGTGGCCATGTGCTGGAGATGGGCGGCGATTGGTCTGAAGGGCGGCTGACGGGGGCGCGTATTCAGGCCGATGGGCAATTGCGCGCCGGGGCGAATCCGCGCGGCATGCAGGGCTATGCCGTGGGGCGGTAGCGGAAGGCGGCAGGGTCAACGCCCCCTGCCCAACCCTCTCACACCGCCAGAATGAAGGGCCTTTCAGCCCTTCGCGACTGGGTCCGGGAGGGCTGGTGCTCTCCCTGACGCCACAAACCGCCGCTCCAGCAGCAAAAACGCCACAACGCCCAGCACCAGCGCCGCGGCGATGAACAGCAAAGCCGCCGCCACCCCGCCCCAGAACGCCGCCAGCCCCATCGTCGCCTGCATCACCGCCGCACCGCCGAAGAAGAACACGTTCATCGCCGACAAGGCGCGCCCCGCCACATCCGGCGTCACCCGCCCCTGCACCAGGGCGAAGAGCGACACCTGATAGGTGATGCTCAGCCCGTAGCCGACGAGAAGCAGCCCATCCAGCCAGGGCGCATCCACCCCACCGGCCAGCACCAGCAGCACGATAAAGCCCGCCGCCAGCAAATGCCCCGTGGCGAGCAGCAGCACCAGACGCCCCACCGCGCGCCCGACCAAGCCGGCCAGGAAAGGCCCGATCACCAGGGAAGCGGCCAGCAGCAGCAGCAAATTGCCGGTTTCGATGCGGGAAAAACCCTTGACCTCCATCAACCATGGCCCGCCCCACAGGCCGCGCATGCCCAGCATGGCGCCGAAGCTGACAAAGGCCAGCGCCATGGCCGGCATCAGCGCGGGCGAGAAGCCGAAACCCACCACCGCCTTGGCGTCATCCATCAATTTTCGCCCACCGCCCGGCGGCCTCTCACGCACCAGAATTGCCACAGCGCAAAAGGCCAGCGCCGCCAGCACCGCGCAGGCGAAAAAGCCTGCCCGCCAGCCGGAATAATCCACCAGCCAGGCCAGGGGGCTGGCGGTGAGCAGCATCCCCGAATTGCCCGTCGCCTGTACGATACCGGCCCAGATGCCGAATTGCGCCACCGGCATGGAGCGCGCGGCGAAGGCCATGGGCGCCATCATCATCCCAGAACAGCCAATGCCGATGATGCTCTGCGCCACCACCATCGAGAGCGGCCCGGTGGCGAAACCCGCCAGCACCGCGCCCGTGGCGGCAATGCTGAGCAGCACCATGGCCACCAGCCGCGAGCCCCAGCGGTCCAGCGCCACCCCCACCGGGATCATCGCCAGCGCAAAGGCCAGCGGAAAGGCGCCGGTGATGGCCGAGAGCGTCTCGGTGCCGATGCCCAGATCCCGCGAGAGCACATCGGCAGACACCGCAGGCAGCGTGCGCACCGCATTGCTGAAGACATGGCCCATGGTGAGGGCCAGAATTTGCGCGCCAATGGGCAGGCTCAATTGCGGAAGATCTTTCCGGGGTTGAGAATGCCCTTGGGGTCGAGTGCGTGCTTCACGCTCAGCATCACCGAGAGCGCCTCCATGCCATGCTCGACCTCCAGAAATTCGCGCTTGCCCAGGCCCACGCCATGCTCGCCCGAGCAGGTGCCGCCCAGCGCCAGCGCGCGGTGGACGATTTTCTTGTCCAGCGCCCAGGCCGCCTCCAGCGTCTCCGGCCGGTCATCCTCCACCAGGATGACGGTGTGGAAATTGCCATCGCCGACATGGCCGACCATGGGGGCGGAAAACCCGCTGGCGGCGATATCCTCCTTCGCCCCCAGCAGCGCCTCGGCCAGATGCGAGATCGGCAGGCAGACATCGGTCGCGATGCCACGGCTGCCCGGCTTGCTGGCCACAGCGGCCCAATAGGCGTCGTGCCTGGCCTTCCACAGCTTGTTGCGGGCCTCAGGGTCGGTGGCCCAGGCGAAGCCTGCGCCGCCGGCGTCGGTTGCAATCGCCTCCACCGTCTCGGCCTGTTCCTTCACGCTGGCCTCGGAGCCGTGGAATTCCAGGAAGAGCGTGGGGCTGGCGGTCATGCCCTCCAGCTTGGAATAGGCGATGCAGGCGGCCATCTGCACCTCATCGAGCAATTCGATCCGCGCCACCGGCACGCCCATTTGCAGCGTGGTGATAACGGTATCGACCGCGGCCTTGAGGCTCTCGAACTGGCAGACCGCGGCTGAGGTGGCCTCGGGGATGCCATGCAGCCGCAGGCGGATCTTGGTGATGATCGCCAGCGTGCCTTCGGAGCCGATGATCAGTGACTTCAGATCATAGCCATTGGAGGCCTTTCGCGCGCGCGAGCCCACCTGGATGACACGGCCATCGGCCAGCACCACCTCCATCGCCAAGACATTTTCCTTGATGGTGCCATAGCGCACCGCATTGGTGCCCGAAGCGCGGGTGGCGCACATGCCGCCAATGGTCGCATGGCTGCCGGGATCAACCGGGAAGAACAGCCCCTGGTCGCGCAGAAACTCGTTCAGTTGCTGGCGGGTGACGCCCGGCTCGATCAGGCAATCGAGATCGGCGGCGCTGACCTCCAGCACCCGGTTCATCCGGCTGAGGTCGAGCGAGATGCCGCCACGCACCGGGTTCACATGGCCCTCCAGGCTGGTGCCGGCGCCAAAGGCCACCACCGGCACGCCATGGAGGTGGCACAGTGCGACGAGGCGGCTCACCTCCTCGGTGGTTTCGCAAAACGCCACCGCATCGGGCAGGGTGGGCACCGAGGTGTCCTCGCCCCGGCTATGCTGCTGGCGCAGCGCGTCATTGCGGGTGATGCGCTCGCCCAGGAAGGCCTGGGCAGCGGCGATCACGGCATCGGGGGCGCCAGGGGCGATGTTGTTCATGGCTTCATCCTCAACCTGCTCTCAGCCACGGGGCCGGAGGCGGCACGGCGCCGCCGCCGCGCCATAACTCAGTAGCTGCGCGGCATCCCCAGCACATGCTCGCCGATATAGCTCAGGATCAGGTTGGTGCTGATCGGCGCCACCTGATACAGCCGGGCCTCGCGGAATTTCCGCTCAATATCGTATTCCTCGGCGAAGCCGAAGCCGCCATGGGTTTGCACGCAGGCCTCGGCGGCGGCCCAGGCGGCATCGGCGGCCAGCATCTTGCCCATATTGGCCTGCTCACCACAGGGGAGCCCGGCCTCAAAGCGCTCCAGCCCTTCCTTCACAATCGCCTCGGCGGCGCGCATCTGGGCATAGGCCCGGGCGATGGGGAATTGCACGCCCTGATTGGTGCCGATGGGCTTGCCGAAGAGCACGCGCTGCTTGGAATATTCCACCGAGCGCTGGGTGAACCACTTGGCATCGCCCACCGATTCGGAGGCGATCAGCAACCGCTCGGCATTCATCCCATCGAGAATATAGCGGAAGCCGCGGCCCTCCTGGCCAACCAGGTTTTCCGCCGGCACTTCCATATTGTCGAAGAAGACCTCGCAGGAATTGTGGTTCATCATCGTGCGGATCGGCCGGATGGTGAGCGACTTGCCCAGCACGGTGCGCATATCAACGATGAAGGTGGAAAGGCCCTCGGTCTTCTTCGTCACCTGGTCTTTGGGCGTGGTGCGGGCGAGCAGCAGCATCAGGTCGGAATGCTCGGCGCGCGAGGTCCAGATTTTTTGGCCGTTGACGATCCATTTATCGCCCTCGCGCCGGGCGGTGGTGCGTAGGGCGGTGGTGTCGGTGCCGCTCGTCGGCTCCGTCACGCCAAAGGCCTGCAGCCGCAGCGAACCCTCGGCGATGCCGGGCAAATAGCGGGCCTTCTGCTCGGGGCTGCCATGCTTGAGGATGGTGCCCATGATGTACATCTGGGCGTGGCAGGCGGCGCCGTTGCAGCCCTCGGCGTGGATGGTCTCCAAAATCGCCGCGGCGGCGGAGAGCGGCAGGCCGGCGCCGCCGAATTCCTCGGGGATGAGCGCGCCGAGATAGCCGGCCTCAGTCAGGGCATTAACGAATTCCGTGGGGTAGCCGCGGCGGGCATCGAGTTCGCGCCAATAGACGCCCGGAAAGCGGGCGCAGAGTTTGCGGACTTCCTCACGGATTTCGGCGTGCGGGTCGGCTGCGAGAAGGGGCTGGTCCATGGGTTTTCCTCCGGTCAGCCCCTATTGGCATGCCATCGCCGGCAGGGCTACTCCAGCACGATATTCGCGGCGCGTATCACATCGCCCCAGCGCTGCCGCTCATCACGGACGAATGCCGCCAGGCCTTCCGGCGTCGTCGCCTCAGGCGTGGTGGCCTGCTGGCGGAAGACCTCGACCACGGCGGGCTGGCGCAGCACCGCGCCAATGGCGGTGGAAAGCTGGCTGACCACCGGGGCGGGGGTGCGGGCGGGGACGTGATAGGCGAACCAATTGCCGGTCACCAGATCAACCCCGGCCTCCTTGAGGCTGGGCACCTGCGGCAGCAGCGCCAGCCGCTCGGCACTCGTCACCGCCAGAACCCGCACCCGGCCGTCGCGCGAAAGCGCCTCGGCGCCGCCGGCGGGCAGCACCATGGCATCCACCTGGCCGGCGGCCACCGCCGTCATGCCCGGCGCCTGGCCGGTGAAGGGGACATGCAGCATCTCCACCCCCGCCGCGCGGCAAATCCGCTCCATCGAGAGATGCGAGGCCGAGGCGACCCCCCAGGAGGCATAGCTGAGCGCACCAGGCCGGGCGCGGGCGGCGGCCAGCAGCCCCGCCAGATTGGTCACCCCCGGCAGCGACGGCCCGACCATCAGCGCAAAGGGCACGCGGGCAAAGAGGCTGACCGGGGCGAAATCCGCCTGCGGGTCATAGGGCAGCCGGCGATAGGCGAAGGGGTTGATCGCATGGGTATCGGCATTGGAGACAAAGAGGGTGTGGCCATCGGCCGGCGCACGCGCGCCCGCCTCGGCCCCCACGCCGCCATTGGCGCCGGCACGATTCTCGATCACCACGGGCTGGCCCAGCGTCGCCTGCATGGCCGGCGCCATGGCGCGGGCCAGGATGTCAGTCACGCCGCCCGCATTCCAGGGCACGATGACGCGCAGCGAGCGGTCAGGAAAGGCATGGGCAAGGCGGGGCGCGGCCAGCAGGGCGGCACCGCCTGCCAGAACGGCGCGGCGGGTGGGTGTGAACATGGTGTCCTCCATTGAAGCGGCCAGGATGCCGCATCCAACGCCACCCGCAAGGGGCTTGCGGCCCGGCCGCGTCGCGACGAGCATCCGGCCACGGAGGAGACCCAAATGAGCGGATGGAATTGGCTGCAGGCCGAGGGTGCGATGGCGCGGTTTCAGGCCTTGTGCGAAGGCGATGCGGTGCTGGCGCGGCATTTGCCGGGTGCTGGGGCGCGCTTTGCCTTCGTCCAGGGCACGCAGGGCTTCACCCTGGTACTGACCGATGGCGCGCTGCGCCTGGAGGCGGGGGCCGATGCGCCCACCACCTTCACAGCCGAGGCCGCGACCTGGGACAAGGCGCTCGCCCTGCTGCCAGAGCGGCATCACCACAATCTCTTCGCCATGCGCATGCGCGCGCCCGGCTTTGCCGCCACGGGCGATGAACTGGCCTGGGCGCAGCATGCCCATCTGCTGCGCCGGGTGATGGATCTGGCGCGCTGGGCGGCGGCGGGCCATGCCGGCCCGGCGCCCGAATCGCTGCGCCCGCGGCTGGGCAGCCCCACCCCCTGCCCCACGGCGCGCGGCCGCTACGTCACCGTGCGGGCCGGCGGGCGCGATGTGGTGCTCTATGGCGAGCAGCATGGCGAGGGCCGGCCGATCATGGCCATGCACACGGCAGGGTCTGACAGCCGTCAATTCCATCGCCTGGCGGCGGAGCCCGCCTTGGCGGGCTGGGCGATCACCGCCTTTGATCTGCCGGGGCATGGCCGCTCGCCCGCCATCACCGCCCCGGGCGGCTGGGCCTTGAACACGGATTTGTATTGCGAGTTGATTCTGGGCTTCCGCCAGGCCTGGGGCTTTGCCGAGAAGCCGGTGCTGCTCGGCGCCTCGATGTCCGGCGAGATTTGCCTGGAAATCGCCCTGCGCGCCCCGGACCACTTCGCCCATATCGTCGCCTGCGAGGCCTGCGAGCATATTCCCGGCCGGCGCACCCCCTGGCCGCTTCACCCGAAGGTGAATGGCATGATGTTCACCCCCGAATGGGTGGATGGGCTGATGGCGCCGCAATCGCCCGCCGAATGCGCCGCCGAGGTCTGGTGGCATTACAGCCAGGGCGGCTTTGGCACTTTCCCCGGCGATATCCTGTTCTATTCCGGCGGCTGGGACGCGCGCGGGCGGCTCAGCGGGATCGACACCACGCGCTGCCCGCTGACGCTGCTGACCGGCGAATATGATTATTCCTGCACCGCCGAGGCCTCGGCGGCGACGGCGGCGCAGATCAAGGGCGCGCGGTTCGAGCGGATGGATGGCATCGGGCATTTCCCCTTCGCGGAAAACCCGGCGCTGTTTGCCCGGTTTCTGGCCCCGGTGCTGGCGGAGGGCTGAGAGCGTCCGCTCTCAGGCTCCCCCCGCTAGGCTGCCCGGTGGCAAGCCTCGGCCGCCTCGCTCCATGCCTCGGCCATGCGCCGCGCCCGGAGGCGATTTTCCGCCGTCAGCACCTGGGCGGTGGGGCCCCAGGCCAGGCAGTCGCGCGCCAGCATCAGCGTCTGCGGGAATTCCCGCCGCACCAATTCCATGTCGTGCAGCACGGCGATGATCGTCCGCCCCTCGCCATGCCAGCGGCGCAACAGGGCCAGCATATCGGCGGCGGTGCGCTCATCGAGCGCATTGAAAGGCTCGTCCAGCAGCAGCACCGGCGCGTCCTGCAACAGCAGCCTGGCAAAGAGCAGCCGCTGGAACTGCCCGGCCGAGAGGCTGCCCACCGGCCGCCGGGCAAAGCCCGATAGGCCAACCGCCGCCAGCGCATCCTCCGCCCGATGACGCTGGGCGTGGCTGACGGGTGCGAAGGCCCCGGCCAAATTCCACAGCCCGAACAGCACGACATCAAGGCAGGCGATGGGAAAGCTGCGATCCATCCCCGCCTGTTGCGGCAGGAGCGCGATCTGCCCAGGGGTGCTGGCAATGCGCCCTTCCGCCGGCGCATGCAGCCCGGCAATCGCCCGCAAAAGGGTGGATTTGCCCGCGCCATTGGGCCCAACCAGCGCGGTGAGCGAACCGGGTGCGAATTCGCCCGTCACATGATGCACCGCCGGCCGGCCGGCATGGGCAATGGTGACATTGCTGAGTGAAACGCTATGCGGGTTCATGCCGCCAAAGCCCAGGCGACCGCGGCCCAAAGCCCGACCAGCAGCAGCGCCGCAGCAAAAAGCCGCGCGCCAATACCGGCGGAGAGGGAGAGCGGGTCTGTCATCGTGATATGATATAACAACGCCACCGCCACTTCACCAGCCCCTGTTTTCCCCCCTGGCTAGTGGAGGCATCACGATCCATATGTTCGGCATGGATCATGATGCGGCTTTGCGCGCCACACTGCGGCGCCATCGGGCTTTTGCAGGATTTCTCCTGGTGGTGATGGCCGGGCTCACCCTGCTGGCCTATGCGTTGCCGCCCAGCCAGGGGGCTGATCTGCTGGCCGCCGCCGCCAAGGCGGGGCTGGTGGGCGGCTTGGCGGATTGGTTCGCGGTCACGGCGCTGTTTCGTCACCCGCTCGGCCTGCCCATCCCGCACACCGCCATTATTCCGGCGCAGAAGGAGCGGCTGGGACGCGGGCTCGGGCGCTTCGTCGCCAATCAGGTGTTTACCGAGGCCGAGCTGCGCCGGGTGCTGGGCGGGCTGGATCTCTCGGAGATTCTGCGCGGCTTCCTCAATGACCCCGCCGCCACCCGCCCAGCCGCGCAGGCCCTGGCGCGCATGCTGCCCCGGCTGCTCTCCACGCTGGAGGATGGCCGCGCCCGGCGCTTGATGTCCCGGCTGCTGCCGCGCATGGCGGGCGGCCCCGGGGCAGCGGCGGTGGTGGCCCGCGCGCTGCGCGCATTGCTGGCCAGCGGCCGCCATCAGGCGGTCTTCGATGCCGCCATCGCCCAGCTCAAGACCATCATGCTGGGCAAGGAGGAGCAGCTGAAATCCGCCATCGCGGCCCGGGTGCGCGACGAGGGCGGCGCCCTGGTGGGCTGGATGGCGGGTGCCTATACGGCGCGAAAAATCCTCGCCGTGATCAACGCCGAGTTGGACAAGGTGGAGCCGGCCGATAGCGCGCTGCGCCAGGGCTTCGAGGCCTGGATCGAAGCCGAGATCACCCGGCTGGAGACCGATCCCGCGCGCGCCGCCGCCCTGGGCCGGGCGATTCGCAGCGCGCTGCAGCACCCCGCCGTGTCGCATTGGCTGGGTGATGTCTGGGCACGGCTGCGCGATGCCCTGGCGCAGGATGCCGCCAACCCCAATGGCCGCAGCGTGGCCCTGCTGGAAGCCGCCTTCGCCAATGCCGGCACCTTGCTGGCCGAGGACGCTGCCGCGCGCGACCACCTCAACCAGGGCCTGCAAAGCATCCTCATCGCCCTGCTGCCCACGGCGCAGGCCCGCATTGAGAATTTCATCGGCGAGGTCGTCTCCTCCTGGAACACCGCCGAGATCACCGACAAGATCGAATTGCGGGTGGGGCGAGACCTGCAATTCGTGCGGGTGAATGGCACGCTGGTGGGGTTTGTCGCCGGCGGCGTGCTCTATCTGGCCTTGCAGGCGATGTTCGGGCGGGTGGTGCATTGACGACACTGATCATGATTGGCGCAGGCGGCCATGCCCGGGTGCTGATCGAGCTGTGCCAGGCGCTGGGCAGCTTTGAATTGCTGGGGGTGGTGGCGCAATCCGGCCCGCCCCGCCTGATGGGCCTGCCGCTGCTGGGCGATGAATCGCATCTGGAGGCGCTGCGCCGCCAGGGCGTGCAAGCCGCCTGCGTGGCGGTGGGCGATAATGCCGCACGGGCGCGGATCGGCGCGCGGCTGCAGGCCTTGGGTTTCGCGCTGCCCGCCCTGGTGCATCCCGCGGCCTTTGTGGCGCCCAGCGCTGTGGTCAGCCCCGGCGCGGTGGTCATGGCGCGCGCGGTGCTGGGCACCCTGTCCCGGGCGGAGAGGCTCACCATCCTCAATACCGGCGCCATCGCCGATCATGATGTGGTGCTGGGCGAGGCCAGCCATGCCGCCCCCGGCGCGGTGCTGGCCGGCCATGCCAGCCTCGGCGCTGGCGCTTTGCTGGGCGCCGGGGCGGCGGTGCGGCCCGGGATTGTGGTGGGCGCGGGGGCGGTGATCGGCGCCGGCGCGGCGGTGGTGGCCGATGTCGCCCCGGGTGCCTCCATGGCCGGCGTGCCCGCTCGACCATTGACCTGAACCCCGACGAAAAGCGAAGCTAAGGCATGCTCAGCGACTTCATTGATGACCGACGGATCATTGGCGACACCTTCGTGGCCAGCCTCTCCTCCCGCCATGCCAAACCGGCGGCGGATATTATTTTGATACCTGGCTCCTGCCATGGCTTCTGGGCCTGGCGCTTCTGGCAGCCGGCGCTGGCGGCGGCGGGCTATGCCACCCATGCGCTCTCCATGCCCAACCACACCGCGGCCACCTTTTTGCCCGAGGCCGAGTTTCTGACCCTCACCCCCAGTGATTACGCCGCCCGGGTGGCGGTGGTGGCAGCCACCCTGCCCGGCCGGCCCTTGGTGCTGGCAGGCCACTCCCTGGGCGGCATTGTGGCGCAGTTGGCCGCAAAAATGCTGCGCCCGGCGGCGCTGATCCCGGTGGCCAGCACCGGTGCCGATGAGGTGGGCGGCACCCGCATCGAGATAGACCCCAACAGGGCCATGCTGCCCACGCGCGAGGAGGCGGCGCGTATGTGGTTCGCTGATGTCGAGCCTGAAATCCTCGAATGGGCGCTGGATTTGATGACCGGCGAGAGCCCAGCCACCCGCAATGCGCCGCGCGGGCCCAATCTGCTGGCCCGCGGTGAGATCACCTGCCCCAGCCTCGTCATCGGCGCCGGGCGGGATGGCTCCACCGTGCCGCCGCAGCCCGATCTCGCCGCCTGGCTGGGCGGGGATTGCGTGATGTTCCCCACCGCCGGGCACGACATCATGCTGGAGCGCCAGGCCTGGGCCGCGGTGCGCCAAGTGATAGGCTGGCTGGGCGCGAAGCTGCCACCGCGCTGAAGGCTTGGCTTGACGCCCGGGGCGGTCGGGCCTAATCCCGCCGTACGGGCCGTGATGCCCGGTGAAGGCCGCCCCGCTGGTGGGGTCGCCCCGTCGCTCCGCGAGGCTTCGCGCAGCGGCGCGTTTGCGTTTGGAGTGGGCTTTGTTCGAGGGGCTATCCGGTAAGCTCGGTGCGGTGTTCGACAGGCTGCGGGGACGCGGCTCACTGTCTGAAGCCGATGTGACCGAGGCGCTGCGCGAAGTGCGCGTGGCGCTGCTGGAAGCCGATGTCGCCCTGAGCGTGGTGCGCGACCTCGTGGCGAAAGTGCGCGAGCGCGCCGTGGGAGCGGAGGTGATCCGCTCGGTCGCCCCGGGCCAGCAGGTCGTCAAGATCGTCAATGACGCGCTGGTCGAGGCTTTGGGCGGCGCTGGTGCGCCCACTGGCATCGACCTCAATGCCGCCGCCCCGGTGGCCATTTTGATGGTGGGCCTGCAGGGCTCGGGCAAGACCACGACCTCGGGCAAGATCGCGCTGCGGCTGAAAAACCGCGACAAGAAAAAAGTGCTGCTGGCCTCGCTGGACGTGCACCGCCCCGCCGCCCAGGCGCAGCTGGCCACTCTCGCGGGCCAGGTGGGCGTCACTTCGCTGCCGATCATCGCAGGCCAATCGCCCATGCAGATTGCGGCGCGCGCCATGGACATGGCCCGGCGCGAGCTGTTCGACGTGGTGGTGCTCGACACCGCCGGCCGTCTGGCGATCGATGATGCGCTGATGGATGAGGTGGCGGCGGTCAAGCTCGCCACCAACCCGCACGAAACCCTGCTCGTCGTCGATGCCATGACCGGGCAGGACGCGGTGAACACCGCAACCGCCTTCCAGGCCAAGGTGGGCGTGACCGGCATTGTCATGACCCGGGTGGATGGCGATGCGCGCGGGGGTGCCGCGCTGTCGATGCGCGCGGTGACCGGCGCGCCGATCAAATTGCTCGGTGCCGGCGAAAAGCTCGACGCGCTGGAGGATTTCCACCCTGACCGCATCGCCTCGCGCATTCTGGGCATGGGCGACATCGTCTCCCTCGTCGAGCGCGCGGCCGAGACCATCGACCAGGCCGAGGCCGAGAAGATGGCGGCCCGGATGCAGAAGGGCCTCTTCACGCTGGAAGACTATGCCAATCAGCTCAAGCAGATCGGCAAGATGGGCAATCTGCAGGGCATTCTGGGCATGCTGCCCGGCGTGGGCAAAATCAAAAGCCAACTCGCCGATGCCAATCTCGACACCAAGATTCTGGCCCGCCAGGCGGCGATCATCTCCTCGATGACGCCGAAGGAACGCCGCCAGCCCGACATCATCAAGGCCAGCCGCAAAAAGCGGATCGCGGCCGGGTCGGGCGTGCAGGTGCAAGACGTCAACCGGCTGCTCAAGCAGTTCGACGACATGTCCGTGATGATGAAACGGATGAGCAAGATGGGCCAGAAAGGCATGATGCGGGGCGGCCTCGCCTCCCTCATGCCCGGCCTTGGCAATAAGCGACCATTCTGAAGGAAAGATACGATTATGGGTCTGAAAATCCGCCTCGCCCGCGCCGGCGCCAAGAAGCGCCCCTATTACCACATCGTGGTGGCCGATAGCCGCTCGCCGCGCGATGGCCGCTTTATTGAAGCCGTGGGCAGCTACAACCCCATGCTGCCTTCCGACCATGCGGACCGCGTGCGCCTCAAGGATGAGCGCATCAGCCATTGGCTGAAGGAAGGCGCGCTCGCCACCGACCGTGTGGCCAAGTTCCTCGGCAAGGCCGGCCTGGCGCCGATGCCCGTCTTCCGCGAGCAGCCCATTCAGTCCGCGCCAAAGAAGAAGGCGCAGGAACGCGCCGCCGCCGCAGGCGGCTGAGTGGGTTCGGCGGGCCTCCTCCACCCGCCTCAATTAAATCACGGTCCAGGGCCGGGTCGGCCCTGGTGGGGGTGTCGGGGGCAAAGCCCCTGACAGGCCACCCGCCCCACCGCCTCCAAGGAGCGCATTTTGGCATTGGTCCTGATAGCCGAACTGGGCCGGCCACACGGCGTGCGCGGGCTCATGCGGGTGCGCGCTTTCTCCGAGGCTGCGGTGACGGCGTATAATCCGCTGGTCGATGCCCAGGGGCGAGCCTTCGTGCTGCTCCCACGCGGCCAGGATGTGGTGGCGGTGGAGGGTGTGGCTGATCGCGATGCTGCGGCCCGCCTCACCGGCACCAAGCTCTATGTCGAGCGTGAGCGGCTGCCAGCGGCAGCGGAAGATGAGTTCTACCTCGCCGATCTGGTGGGCCTTCGCGCCGAGGGTGCGCAAGGCACGGCCTATGGCAATGTTCTGGCGGTGGAGGATCATGGCGGCGGGCCGTTTCTGATTCTCTCCGGCCCCCCTGAGCGCTTGGTGCCCTTTACCCGCATCGCCGTGCCGGTGGTCGATATTGCCGGCGGCCGGGTGGTGGTGGAGCCCCCCGCCGAGGTGCTGGGCGAAGAGCAGGGCTGATGTTTGCCGCCACCGTTCTGACCCTGTTTCCTGAGATGTTCCCAGGGCCCTTGGGGCTCTCGCTGGCCGGGCGCGCCCTGGCCGAGGCAAAATGGTCGCTCGATGCGGTCAATATCCGCGATCACGGGCTGGGCCGGCATAGCCAGGTGGATGACACGCCCTTCGGTGGCGGTGCGGGCATGGTGATGCGCCCCGATGTGCTCGATGCCGCGATCGAGGCGGCGCGCCCGGCCGGGCGCCCCCTGCTCTGCCTCACTCCACGCGGCGAACCGCTGCGCCAGGCCATGGTGCGCGAATGGGCGGCAGGCCCCGGGCTGGTGCTGCTCTGCGGCCGTTATGAGGGGATGGACCAGCGGGTGATCGAGGCGCGCGGCATGCGCGAGATTTCGCTCTGTGACGCTGTGCTCTCGGGTGGGGAGTTGGCGGCGCTGGCGGTGCTTGACGCCTGTGTGCGGCTGCTGCCCGGCGTGATGGGTGGCGCTGACAGCGCGGTGGAGGAGAGTTTTTCCGCCGGCCTGCTGGAATACCCGCAATACACCCGCCCCGCCGATTGGAATGGCCGTGCCGTGCCGGCCGAACTGCTCTCGGGCCACCATGCGGCGATTGAAAAATGGCGCCGCGCGCAGGCCGAGCAGGCGACAAAAACCCGCCGTCCGGAACTCTGGACTGAATTCCTACAAAACGCGGAGAGCGGGCTTGCGCAAGGCTCACAGCTCGCATATACCCCGCCGAAGAAAAGGAACTGACGATGAACCTCCTCCAGCAATTCGACGCGGCGCAGAAGGAAAAGCTGGCCGCCGCCCGCGCCATTCCCGACTTCTCGCCCGGCGACACGCTGCGCGTCATGGTGAAGGTTGTCGAAGGTGAGCGCACCCGCACCCAGGCCTATGAAGGCGTGGTGATCGCCCGCTCCAATCGCGGCCTGCACAGCAATTTCACCGTGCGCAAGCTCTCCTATGGTGAGGGTGTGGAGCGGGTGTTTCCGCTCTACTCGCCGGCCATTGCCGAGCTGGTGGTGGTGCGCCGCGGCAAGGTGCGCCGCGCCAAGCTGTATTACCTGCGTGGCCGCACCGGCAAGTCGGCCCGCATCGCCGAGAAGCTGGGCATGAAGCCGGCCAAGGCCGCCGCACCCGCCGCACCGGCCGAAGAATAAGCCCAAAACAGGGGTCGCCTCGGCGGCCCCTTTCCATATCCAGGCCCCGCGGCGCCGCGCCCCGGGTCGCGCTCTGCTCCGGGGAAACACATGGCCAATCAGCCACGCACGCTGTTCGACAAGATCTGGGACGCCCATGTGGTGGAAACCCTGCAGGACGGCACGGCACTTCTGTATATTGACCGCCATCTCGTTCATGAGGTGACCAGCCCGCAGGCC
Source organism: Rhodovarius sp. (assembly GCF_040399605.1). Taxonomy (NCBI): domain Bacteria; kingdom Pseudomonadati; phylum Pseudomonadota; class Alphaproteobacteria; order Acetobacterales; family Roseomonadaceae; genus Rhodovarius; species Rhodovarius sp. The sequence continues at coordinate 30,224 of NZ_JBBARU010000031.1, forward strand.
TTTGAGGGGCTGCGCGTGGCCGGGCGCCAGGTGCGTAGCCTGCATGGCACCATCGCGGTGGTGGACCACAATATCGCCACCGACGCCTCGCGCCGCACGGGTATTGAAGACCCGGAAAGCCGGCTGCAGGTCGAGACGCTCGAAAAGAACGTGGCCGAATTCAACGTGCCCTATATCCCGCTGCTCGATGAGCGGCAGGGCATTGTCCATGTCATCGGGCCCGAACTCGGCCTTTCCCTGCCCGGGATGACCATTGTCTGCGGTGACAGCCACACCTCGACGCATGGCGCGATGGGCGCGCTGGCCTTTGGCATCGGCACCTCCGAGGTCGAGCATGTGCTGGCCACCCAGACGGTGCTGCAAAAGCCCGCCAAGAACATGCGCGTGACCGTCGATGGCGTGCTGCCGCCGGGCTGCACCGCCAAGGACATCACGCTCGCCATCATCGGCAAGATCGGCACCGCCGGCGGCACCGGCCATGTCATCGAATATGCCGGCGAGGCGATTCGCGCCCTCGACATGGCCGGGCGGATGACGCTGTGCAACATGTCCATCGAGGCCGGCGCGCGGGCCGGCATGGTGGCGCCCGATGAGACCACCATCGCCTATGCCGAAGGCCGCCCGCACGCCCCCAAGGGCGAGGCGTGGGAGCGTGCGGTGGCTTGGTGGCGCAGCCTGCCCAGCGATGCTGGTGCACATTTCGACAAGGAAGTAAGCCTGCGCGCCGAGGATATCACCCCGCAGGTCACCTGGGGCACCAGCCCTGAGGATGTGCTGCCCATCACCGGCGTGGTGCCCAACCCCGCCGATGCCAGGGATGAGACGCGCCGCGCGCAGCTCACCCGCATGGTCGAGTATATGGGCCTCATCCCGGGCCAGAAGCTGACTGATCTCAAGGTGGATGTCGTCTTCATCGGCAGTTGCACCAATAGCCGGATCGAGGATATCCGCGCCGCCGCCGCCATCGCCCGAGGCCGCCAGGTGGCGGCGCATGTGCGCGCGCTGGTGGTGCCCGGCTCGGGCCTGGTGAAGAAGCAGGCCGAGGCCGAGGGGCTGGACCGCATCCTGCTCGATGCCGGCTTTGAATGGCGTGAGGCTGGCTGCTCGATGTGCCTGGGCATGAACCCCGACAAGCTGACCCCGGGGCAGCGCTCGGCCAGCACATCCAACCGCAATTTCGAAGGCCGGCAGGGGCCGGGTGGGCGCACCCATCTGTGCTCTCCGGCCATGGCCGCCGCCGCCGCCATCAAGGGCCATCTGGCCGATGTTCGGGAGTTCTCCGCATGAAAGCCTTCACCACACTGACGGGCGTTGCCGCCCCCCTGCCGATGGCCAATGTCGATACCGACAAGATCATCGCCGCGCGCTTCCTCAAGACCATCGCGCGCACGGGGCTCGGCAAAAACCTGTTTCACGCCATGCGCTTCAATGAGGATGGCTCGGAGAAGCCTGATTTCGTGCTGAACCAGGAGCCCTATCGGAAGGCTGAAATTCTCATCGCCTTCGAGAATTTCGGCTGCGGCTCCTCGCGCGAGCATGCGCCCTGGGCGCTGCTGGATTTTGGTATTCGCTGCGTCATCGCGCCCGATTTCGCTGATATTTTCCACAATAACAGCTCGAAGAACGGCATCCTGCCGATCCGCCTGCCGCGCGAGATCTGCGAAAAGCTGATGGAAGACGCCAAGATGGGCGGCAATGCCCGGCTGACGGTGGATCTTGAGCGCCAAGTGGTGGTTCGCCCCTCCGGCGAGGAAATCCCCTTCGAGGTCGATGCCTTCCGCAAGCACTGCCTACTCAATGGCCTGGACGATATTGGCCAGACCCTGCAGCACGCCCCCTCCATTGATGAATATGAAGCGAAGCGGCGCGCCGAAGCGCCCTGGCTCTTCGCCTGAAGGAACGACACCCCATGGCCGCGAATAAAAAACTGCTGGTGCTGCCCGGTGATGGTATCGGCCCCGAAGTCATGGGCGAAGTGCGCCGCGTGATGGATTGGATGCAGGTGCGCCGCGCCGTCTCCTTCGATGTGCAGGAGGGCCTCGTCGGCGGCGCCTCGATCGATGCCAATGGCACGCCCTGCTCGGATGCCACGGTCGCCGCTGCAAAGCATTCCGACGCCGTGCTCTTCGGCAGCGTGGGCGGCCCGAAATGGGACAAGCTGCCCTTCGAGCAGCGCCCCGAACTGGGCATTTTGCGGCTGCGCAAGGAGTTGGGACTCTTCGCGAATCTCCGCCCTGCCGTGGTGATGGAGCCGCTCGCCGAAGCCTCCTCGCTGCGCGCCGATCTGGTGCGCGGCCTCGATATCATGATCGTGCGCGAGAGCACGGGCGGCATTTATTTTGGTGAGCCGCGCGGCATTTCGACCAATGCCGAAGGCCGCCGCGTTGGCATCGACACCGAGGTTTATACCGAGGATGAAATCGCCCGCGTGGCCCGCGTGGCCTTCGACCTGGCCCGCAAGCGCCGCAACAAGGTGACGAGCGTGGAGAAGGCCAATGTCATGCAATCGGGCCGGCTTTGGCGCGCGGTGGTGGGCGAGGTGCACGCCGCCGAATACGCCGATGTCGAGCTGGAAAACATGTATGCCGACAATTGCGCCATGCAATTGGCCAGCCGGCCCAAGCAGTTCGACGTCATCCTTGGCAGCAACCTCTTTGGTGACCTGCTGAGCGACCTAGCGGCGGCGCTGACCGGCTCATTGGGCATGCTGCCCTCGGCCACGCTGGGCGCGCTGGGGGCTGATGGAAGGCGCCACGCGCTCTATGAGCCCATCCATGGCTCGGCGCCCGATATCGCCGGCCGTGGCATCGCCAACCCCTGCGCGCAGATTCTCAGCTTCGCGATGTTGCTGCGCTATTCCTTCGGCATGGATGAGGATGCTGCGGCGATTGAAGCCGCGGTGGAACGCGTGCTGGCCTCTGGCCTGCGCACCGCCGATATCATGCAACCTGGCCGTGCGCGGGTGGGAACAGCGGTGATGGGCGAGGCTGTTCTGCGCGAATTGGAAAAACACCTGGGATAACCGGCTGGCGGGGGTTGCATGGCCACCCCCCCTCCGCTATTTCGCCGTCACACCGTGCAACGGTCACGCGCCCGTAGCTCAATGGATAGAGCACCAGACTACGGATCTGGGGGTTGGGAGTTCGAGTCTTCCCGGGCGCGCCAGTGTTTTCAATCGTTTACACAGACCCAGGGCTGAATCTTGAGTCTCCAGTAAGCAAGCGGCCTTCAACGCTTACCCTGTGAGCGTTAGCGCCGGATCTCCTCACTCCCCAGCCACTGTGACACCGACGCACCAGTGGAAACAAACATCTGGCTGAAGTTGGTGACGGCGCAACCTACGCTCACCGCCCCCGCCTTTAGAGCAGATGGCCAAAGGCGTCGCATCGCCATGGCTCCCTGGCCACCACAATAATACCAATGATGGCAGCGTGGGGCTCAAGGAGAATGCCCCCACCCAGGTGGGAGGGAGGCCACCAGCGGCGTTGCCGTTGATAGGTGGGAAGCTAGGGACCAGCCCCTCAAAACCCCTGGTGGAGCAGTTCCGCCTTGGGCATGCCCCATCATTCCCGAAGCCTGCTGGCATTATCGCAAAAGGCGATCATCGCGCTTCGCGATGCATATTTTCATCCACCAACAGCCGCCACCGCCATCACCGCCGCCCTCAGGGCAAACCACAACCATCACCATGCCACCACATACCGGCAGGCAGCCCTCTCCCTGGGGCTGGTCCAGCTGGGTGTTACAACCGACACACCGGCCATTGCTCGGGCCGTGGGACTCGATGGGCGTAGCCCTTTCCTTCCCTGCAGAAATGGAAAATCGGTTTCTCGGTTTTGCAGCACCTTTCTGATTCCCAAGCATCCAAAAGCCTGATAATCTCAAATTAACGAAAAGAGCCTTTTGTCTGCAAAATCTGAAAGACAGCCCATGCCTGAGAATGACAACGAATTTGGCAAGATCATCGCCAAGGCATGGCGTGACCCTGCCTTCAAGGCAGCACTGATCGCTAACCCGGCCGCCGCGTTGAAGGCTGAAGGTATCGATGTGCCGGCTGGCATGGCGGTGACCGTGCTGGAGAACACTGACAAGCACTTCAACTTGGTTCTGCCGCTAGTGCCCTCCGGTGAGCTCTCTGATGTGAACCGCCCCGGTTTTGCCGGAGGCTGTTTGGTTTGAGTCACGCGGCCAATG
>NZ_JBBARU010000032.1:0-34330 GCF_040399605.1 Rhodovarius sp.
GATCACATCGTTGTTCGCCGTACCCGGAACGGTGTCCACACCGGTTGTGAGCGTAGAAAAACATTTATCGTATATTGACTTTTATCAGATATTTATGGATAAATTACACTCTAATGAAAATCAAACTCACCACTGACCCATTAACGCAAAATTTTTTTCTGGCAAGCCTGAGCAAAAATTGGTGAAAAGCAGCGAATAACGACACAAGAACGGACCAATGGCCGACTATTTGCTATTTCTGAATATATTCCCGATGCCCCTGCCAATTTGCATGACAAAGCATGTGAGTTGTACGCTCACCCAGAATCCGAGATCTGGCTCCGCATTGTTCAAGCAAACCGTTTCAAACCGGGAGTAATCATCAATGGCCGTACAAAAATTAACTCATTCCCTCGTAGCCAAGGCCATCTGCCCGCCCGGCCAAAAGCGGGAGTTCATCACAGACACCGACACCCGCGGTCTTGTCCTGGAGGTACGCGCCTCCGGCGGCCGCACCTTCTACTTCCGCTACACCGACCGCAGCAGCGCCCAGCGTAACATGAAGCTGGGCGATGCCTCCGTCGTCACCCTCGACGTGGCTCGCCAGCGTGTGGCCGAGTTGCACAATGAGATCGCCTTGGGCCGTGATCCAGCCGCAACCAGAGAAGCCGAGCGCCGCATCCCCACCCTCGGCGAGTTTGTGCGCGACCGCTACATGCCCCATATCGAGGGCAATAAGCGCTCATGGAAGTGCGACGAGGTTCTGCTTCGCTTGCACATCCTGCCGGCCTTTGGGCGGCGGCGTATTGACGCCATCCCCACCGCTGATGTCCTCGCCTTCCAGCACAAACTCAAGGCCAAGGGCTATGCCCCTGGTACTTGCAACCGCATCCTGGTTCTCCTGCGCTACCTCTTCAATGTGGCCGCGAAATGGGAAGTGGAGGGGGCAGGCGCCAATCCTGCCCGTAAGGTAGACCTATTCCAGCTCAACAATGAGAAGCAAACCTTCCTCTCCAAGGAGCAGGTCGCAACCCTCCTCGACGCCCTGGCCACCTCACCCAACAAAGACCTCCTGGCCATTGTGAAATTCCTCCTCCTTACCGGTGCCCGAAAGCAGGAGGCGTTGAAGGCTGAATGGCGCGAGTTCGACCTCGCTAACCGGAGTTGGGTCATCCCCCTCAGCAAATCGGGAACTGCCCGGAAGGTTGCGATCAGCGATCCCCTGGTGGCCCTGCTGGAGACGCTTCCATCGCGGGGGAAGTCGCCCTACCTCTTCACCAACCCCGCCACCGCCAAGCCCTATGTGGGCGTCTGGTACGCCTGGAATAGTGCCAGGAAGCGCGCTGGTCTGGCCCATGTTCGCATCCATGATCTGCGGCACTCCTTCGCATCGTTTTTGGTGAATTCGGGCCGCGGTCTTTACGAAGTCCAACGGTTGCTTGGTCATGCCCACATCAAAACGACGCAGCGCTACGCCCACCTCTCTGACGAAACCCTGATCAGCGCCGCAAACACCGCTGGCGGCTTCATGCCCGGCGCGGTGGCCCGGCCTTTGGTTCCCTCTTGAGCCCGCGCCTCCAGCGCTGCCAGCGCCACAAGCCTGGGCCTTGTAGATCTGAACGATATCGGGAACGAGCGCCGCCGAGAGTGGGCGATGAAACTCTATCGCGGGGACTGCCACTCCTTGGGCGGCGACCCATCCAGCTCGGGTGTCCTCTCGCCCACCCACCTTCCATCATTGACGCTACCGCTCGTGCGCCAGAGTTACACGCAGCTCTGCGGGCGGCGACTCTGGCGGCGTCAGGTATCTGTTGAGAATATTTATCGCTGGGTACGACAATCGCGTTTTGCGATGGTCCGATCAGCATTCGGAAAAAGCCATAGGCATGCGAAGCAGCATGGCCCGGCCAGGAGCTTTCGAGGGGCTGGTCGCTACACTTCAACCTGCCATAGCAGCTTGCCCATGGCGGCCCCACTCCTACCCGGGTAAGGCGTTTTCAGCGGGCCCTCAGCTGGCGTTCATGGTGTGACCGTAGCGAGCGAAATGAGCTGGGTTGCTTGGCCAGTTGCTCTATGGGCTGCCGGCATGCCCCATCGCAACATTATCGGCGTTCGCCAGTTTGTCCGTTCGGCCGAAGCGCTGGCGCCCACAGGACCGGGGGATTGATGATGGGTTGAGTGAACATCTGCTCGGTAAGCATTGCCCCCCCCGGGGTGCTTACTGGGCTGCTTACTAGCAACGGATCGGGTCGTTACAAAACTGGCCAAGCGACTGAATTTATTGGCGTCCCCGGCGGGATTCGAACCCACGGCCCCCAGATTAGGAATCTGGTGCTCTATCCTGCTGAGCTACGGAGACTCTCCAACCGCAGATATGTCCCGCCGCATCAGTAGTTGTAAACCCATCCCAGCGTGTAGCTGTCACCCAGCGCCACATTTCGCCCGCTCAAATCCCGCGTATAGGCCGCCACAATCGAATGCCGCGGCGTAATGCTATAAGACACCGCCAGCGCCGCCTTATAGGCGCTATAATTCGCCCCATTCCCCGTCGCGTTGCGCATCCCCAGCGTGTTCAGGCTCTGCGCGAAGACAAACCAGCCATTCGCCGGCTGAAAGCCCATCGTCGCATCCAGCCGCACCTCATCCGCATTGCTGCCAAAACGCAGCCGGTAAGCCCCCTCCAGCCCCATGAACGCATTGATAGACCCAATGGCCCGGCTGATCCCAAACAGCGCCCGCCCCTCAACCGAGCCATGCGCCTCCGCAATGCGCGGCGAATCGGTGGAGGCCGTGCCAGGCGTCACCGACGTGCCCTGCACGGAGAGCACCATCCCATTGTCACGCCACACGGCGTATCGGGCGAAGAGACCGGCATCCGCCAGGCCCACGCTATTGCTGCGCGTATAGCCCAGATCCATCCAGGAAGCCTGCAGCCGCGGCGCAATCCCGATGGTCCAGCGCTGCGTCAGCCCATGCTCCCAATAGGGCGAGACCGATAATTGGTCCAAACTGCCGCGCCCCGAGGGCCGACCCTGGCTGTCATAGCCCTGCACATTGAGGTGCTGGAAGCTGGTGGACATCACAAGCTGCCCGCCCCCCTCGGCCTGCGGCCAAGGCCCCGAGCGCGCCGCCGGCGCCAGCATCACCAGCGCCAAACCTGCCATGAGCCAAACCTGTCGCATGATCGCTGCCATGTCTTCGCCTCGCCGCATGCGAATAGCGCCATCGGGACATCCCAATGGCGCTCATTGCCTTATGCCAGCCGTCGAAAAATTGACAAGCCTATCAAAGGGTGAGTCCGCCCTATCCGGCGTGAATCGCCGCAGCCAGCGCCCGCACATCGCCCAGCACCTTCGCCACCGTGGCCGGTGTCGCCCGGCCTTGGGCATCAAGGCTGGCCGCCATCCGCTCGATCAGCGCCGAGGCCACCACGGCGCCATCCGCCACCTTCGCCGCCTCAGCCGCCTGGGCCGGGGTGCGCACGCCAAACCCGATGGCAATCGGCAGGCTCGTATGCTGCCGCAGCCGGGGGATGTTCACCGCCAGATCAGCCGAGGTGGCGCTGCGCGTGCCGGTGATGCCGGTGATGGCCACATAGTAAATAAAGCCCGAGCAGGAGCGCAGCACCCCTGGCAGCCGCTCATCACCCGTGGTGGGGGCAATCAACCGGATCAAATCCAGCCCCTGGGCCGTCGCGAAGGGCGCCAAATCCTGGCTCTCCTCCGGCGGCATATCAACGACGATAAGCCCATCAGCCCCTGCAGCCTTTGCATCAGCGCAAAACTGTTCCGCGCCATAGCTCAGAATCGGGTTGAGATAGCCCATGAGAATAATGGGCGTCGTGTCATTGCCCTGGCGGAAATCCCGCACCATGGCGAGAATTCCGCCCAGCGTCGCACCCGCCTTCAGCGCCCGCTGCCCGGCCAATTGCACCGTCGGCCCATCGGCCATGGGGTCGGAAAAGGGGCAGCCAATCTCAATCAGATCAGCCCCGGCAGCGGGCATGCCGCGCAAAATCTCCGCACTGGTCGCCAGATCCGGGTCATAACCCATCAGGAAGGGCATCAGCGCACCCCGTCCCTCGGCCTTCAACGCCGCGAAAGTCTGGGCGATGCGCGACACGCCGCTCACAGCTCCACCCCCAGATGCTTGGCCACCGCGAAGATGTCCTTATCCCCCCGGCCGCACATATTCATCAGAATGATGTGATCCTTGGGCAAAGTCGGCGCGTATTCAATGACATGGGCCAACGCATGCGCCGGTTCCAGCGCCGGAATGATCCCCTCCAGCTTCGAGCAAAGCTGGAAGGCATCCAGCGCCGCCTTATCCGTCGCCGCAACATATTGCACCCGGCCGATATCATGCAGCCAGGAATGCTCGGGCCCCACGCCCGGGTAATCCAGCCCGGCCGAGATGGAATGCCCCTCCAAAATCTGCCCCTCGGCATCCTGCAGCAAATAGGTGCGGTTGCCATGCAGCACGCCAGGGCGGCCACCTGTCAGGCTGGCAGCATGCCCACCCTCAATCTCCAGCCCATGGCCGCCGGCCTCCACGCCATGCATCGCCACCGATTCATCATCGAGGAAGGGGAAGAACAGCCCCATGGCATTGGAGCCACCGCCAATCGCCGCCACCAGCGTATCCGGCAGCCGCCCCGTGGCCTCCAGCATCTGGGCGCGGGCCTCCTCGCCAATCACGCTCTGAAAATCGCGCACCATCATGGGGTAGGGGTGCGGGCCGGCCACGGTGCCGATGCAGTAATAGGTGTCGGTCACATTGGCGACCCAGTGGCGCAGCGCCTCGTTCATAGCATCTTTCAGCGTGGCGGCACCGGCGGTCACCGCCACCACCTCGGCGCCCAACAGCTTCATGCGGAAGACATTGGGCTGCTGCCGCTCCACATCCGTCGCACCCATGAAGACGGTGCAGGGCAGGTTGAACAGGGCGCATGCGGTGGCGGTGGCCACGCCATGCTGGCCCGCCCCGGTCTCGGCGATGATGCGCTTCTTGCCCATCCGCTTGGCCAGCAGAATCTGCCCCAGCACGGCGTTGATCTTATGCGCGCCGGTGTGGTTCAGCTCATCGCGCTTCATCCACACCTGGGCACCGCCCAAATGCTCGGTGATGCGCTGGGCGAACCATAACGGGCTCGGCCGACCGACATAATCCTTCAGCAGCCGCCGCCACTCAGTCTCGAAGCTCTCATCGGCGCGGGCGGCCTTATACGCCTCCTCCACTTCGAGGATGAGCGGCATCAGCGTCTCGGCCACGTAGCGGCCGCCAAAAGTGCCGAAGCGGCCGGCCGCATCAGGGCCGGTGCGGAATGAATTGGGCAATACTGGCTTGTTCAAGGGCGTCTTCCCGGGTGAAGCAGTCTATCTGACCCCGTCAAAGCACAACGCAACCCGCCGCACCACCCGCCCCCTGCCATCAGATGGACGCGGGCCAGCCTATTGCGGCCGATCAGCCACCACACCGCGCGCTGCCGCGGTGAAAGCAGTGATCCGCGCAGCAGATTTCACCCCACGGCTGATTTCCACGCCTGAGGAGACATCCACCCCCGCCGTACCGCTCGCCAGTATCGCCTGGCCTATATTCTCCGCCGTCAGCCCGCCCGCCAGCAGCCAGGGCCGCGGCACCGCCCGCCCGGCCAGCAGCGACCACTCAAACGCATGCGCATTGCCCCCCGGCAGGGTATCGCCCGCGCGCGGCTTGGCATCGAGCAGGAAGCGATCCACCACATCGGCGTAATCGGCCAGGGCATCGAGGTCGGCCGCCACGCCAATGCCCAGTGCCTTCATCACCGGCAGGCCGAAACGGGTGCGGATTTCGGCGCAGCGCGCCGGTGTCTCGGCGCCATGCAGTTGCAGCATGTCAAGCCTGACGCTGGCCAGCGTCCCGGCCAGGGTCGCGTCATCGGCATCAACGAAAAGCCCCACCCGCGCCGGCCCGCCCGGATGGCTGGCCGACAAGGCCGCCGCCTCACCCGGCGTCAGCGACCGCGGCGAGGGCGGGTAGAACACGAAACCCACGAAATCCACACCAAGCCGGCCCAGCAGCGCCAGGGTCTCCGGCTGGGTGACGCCGCAGATCTTCACCTCCATCACGCCAGTTCCGCGGCAATGGCCTGCGCCGCCGCCACCGGGTCGGCCGCGCGGGTGATGGGCCGGCCCACGACAATCCAATCCGCCCCCGCCGCCACCGCCTCAGCCGGGGTGGCGATACGCGACTGATCGCCCGCGGCACTGCCATGGGGGCGCACGCCCGGCACCACCAGGAAGGGCAGGGCGCCATGCGCATCGCGGATGCGCGCCACCTCCAGCGGGCTGCAGACCAGCCCATCGGCGCCGGCATCCAGCGCCAGCCGCGCCAGGCGCAGCACCTGCTGCACCGTGCCGCCGGAGACACCACTGCCCGCCAGGGTGGCGGCATCGATACTGGTCAGCACCGTCACCGCCAGAATGATCGGCCGCGCATCGCCCGCCCGCTCGGCCGCCTCGCGCGCGGCGGTGATCATCGCCGGGCCGCCAGCGGCATGGATGGTGAGCATGGCCGGGCGAATGGGCAGCAGCGCCTTCACCGCCGAAGCCACGGTATTGGGAATATCATGCAGCTTAAGGTCAAGAAACACCGGCGCATATTCAGCCACACCCCGCATCGCCGGCGGCCCACCCGCACCAAAAAGCTCCAACCCCACCTTGAGGACGCCAATATGCGGCGCCAGCAGCCGGGCCATGGCGGCGGCAACGGCAGGGTCGGCCAAGTCAAGGCCAGGGATGATACGGGCGGCGGGTGTGGCTGGACGGGCAAGCATCGCCCATCTTTAGACCTCATTTGCCCCGGCTGAAATGCCGCCGGGGTGGTTACCCGGCGCCAAGCCGCTGCGGCTTGCCGCTGGCCGCGCCCGGCACAGCGCCCTGGCCCCCGCCCGGGGCCGGGGCCGGGGCCCGCTTCTGCGCCGCAGGCTTGCTCTGCGGCGGGCCGCCATTGACGATCTCGCGCAATTCCTTGCCCGGCTTGAAGAAGGGCACGCCCTTGGCGGAGACCGCCACCGTCTCGCCGGTGCGGGGGTTGCGGCCCTGGCGCGGGTCGCGCCGCTTCACGGAGAAGGCGCCGAAGCCGCGCAGCTCCACCCTATCCCCACGCGAGAGGGCGGCGGTGATCTCCTCGAATATGGTCGCCACTATGGCTTCCACATCCTGCTGCCGCAGGTGCGGATTTTCCATTGCCAGCTGCGCAATCAGTTCGCTCTTTGTCATGCAGCCTTCCCCGAGACGTCAATTTTGCGGGACATAATGCATATCGGCCGGGCCAGCTCTAGAGGCAAAGCTTTATGGCGACGCGATAATGCACCCGTGATCCGATGCCAGTTCAGGTTGCCGTGGTGCTGGCCGGGTGTCAACGCGCGATCTGCGCAAACAGCCCGCCACGGCCCAGCCACTCGGTGAAGAAAGCCCGCGCCAGGCTCTCAGTACCCGCGGCCAGCAGCCGCTCCAGCCGTGGCCGGGTTTCCAGCGTGCGAATCGGCAGGCTGGTGGGCACCGCCCGCGCCTCGGCCAGCCAGGCCCGCGCCTCGCGCTCGCCGCCCATGGCATCAACCAGCCCGGCCTCACGGGCGCGGCCACCGGCCATCACCCGGCCATCGGCAATGGCCCGCACCGCCTCCTCGCTCATATTGCGGCCAGCGGCCACCATGCGCACGAAATTGGCCTGCATATCCTCCACCACCTGGGTGAGGGAGGCGCGCCCCTCCTCAGTCAATGGCCGAAAGGGGCTGGGCTGGTCCTTCAGCGGGCCGGAGGCAATGCTCTGCGAATGCACCCCCAGCCGGGTCAGCAGTTCCGACGCCTCAAAACTTTGCAGGATGACGCCGATGGAGCCGGTCAGCGTGCCCTCGCGGGCAAAAATCCGCGCTGCCGGCAGCGCCACCATATAGCCTGCCGAGGCGGCAGTGCCGCCCATGATGGCCACCACCGGCTTGCTGGCGGCCAGGTGGGTCAGCGCGGCATGGATGGCCTCGCCACCGGCCACGGTGCCGCCAGGGCTGTCAATGGCCACGAGGACCGCGCGCAGATGGCCGTTGGTGGCCGCGCGCTCGATGGTCTCCACCATCCGCCTATCCTCGCGGATCGTGCCGCGAATCTCCAGCCGGGCGACATAATCACCCTCCAGCACCGCCGTGCTGCCCTCAGGCAGCGCCACCCAGATGGCGCCGAGGCCGGCGAGCACCGCCAGCACCCGCCACAGGGTGAGGCGGCGCTTGAGGCGGCGGCGGTCGAGCAGGAGATCGGCTTCAAGGGTCATTGCTATGTCATATGGCGGCTGCCCCCCCTGTTGTCAGTCCCCAGAGGCGTCGCTATGCCCGGGCAACCTGTTTTGGAGTGGCCGATCATGCGCGTGAAAGATGTGAAGAAGGTGGTGCTGGCCTATTCGGGGGGGCTGGATACCAGCGTCATCCTGAAATGGCTGCAAACCACCTATCAATGTGAGGTGGTGACCTTCACCGCCGATCTGGGCCAGGGCGAGGAGCTGGGCCCGGCCCGCGACAAGGCGCTGCTGCTCGGCATCAAGCCGGAAAACATTTTCATCGACGATCTGCGCGAGGAATTCGTCCGCGATTTCGTCTTCCCGATGTTCCGGATGAACGCGCTTTATGAGGGCCAATACCTGCTGGGCACCTCCATCGCGCGGCCCTTGATCGCCAAGCGGCAGATCGAAATCGCCGAAATGGTGGGCGCCGACGCCGTCTCCCATGGCGCCACGGGCAAGGGCAATGACCAGGTCCGCTTCGAGATCGGCTATTACTCACTCAAGCCCGAGGTGAAGGTCATCGCCCCCTGGCGCGAATGGGATTTGACCAGCCGCACCGCGCTGATCGCCTTTGCCGAGCAGAACCAGATTCCCATCGCCAAGGATAAGCGCGGCGAGGCACCCTTCTCGGTGGACGCCAATCTGCTGCATTCCTCCTCCGAGGGTAAAATCCTGGAAGAGCCCTGGGATGCGCCCGACGAGATGGTCTGGCAGCGCACCATCCGCCCCGAGGATGCGCCCGATACCCCCACCGAGATCACGGTCGAGTTCGAGCGTGGCGATGCGGTGGGCATCAATGGCGAGCGCCTCTCCCCCGCCACACTACTGACCAAGCTGAACGCCCTGGGCCGCGCCAATGGCATTGGCCGCCTAGATCTTGTGGAAAACCGCTTCGTCGGCATGAAGAGCCGCGGCTGCTACGAAACCCCGGGCGGCACCATCCTCTACCAGGCGCACCGCGCCATTGAGAGCATCACCCTCGACCGTGAGGCCGCGCATCTCAAGGACAGCCTGATGCCGCGCTATGCCGAGATCGTCTATAACGGCTTCTGGTTCAGCCCCGAGCGCCGCATGCTGCAAGCCATGGCCGATGAGAGCCAGAAGAGCGTGACCGGCGTGGTGCGCCTCAAGCTCTATAAGGGCAATACCATCGTCACCGGCCGCCAATCGCCCAATAGCCTCTACTCGATGAAGCACGTCACCTTCGAGGATGACCAAGGCGCCTACGACCAATTCGACGCCCAAGGCTTTATAAAATTGAACGCCCTGCGCCTGCGCCTAGGCGCCATGGCCGGCCGCAAAGGCGGAGCTTTATAACCCGGCTAAATTGATCGGGTTCCAAGGGCCTGTCGGCCCTTGGTAGGGGGAGGTCTGGAGGGGGACAAAGTCCCTCTCCAGTGCCGCCTCAGCCCGCCGCCTTAGCTTCCCGCCGCCGCGCCGTCAGCACAAACTCAGTATACCCATTGGCCTGCGTCGCACCCTCCAGCACCAACTCGCAAGCCGCCTTGAAGGCCACCCCATCAAACCCCGGTGCCATGGCCGTATAGGCGGCATCGGACGCATTCTGCCCATCCACCACCGCGGCCATGCGCTTCATCGTCTCCATCACCTGCTCTTCGGTGACGATCTTGTGCTTCAGCCAATTGGCGATGTGCTGGGCGGAGATGCGCAAAGTCGCCCGGTCTTCCATCAGGCCGACATTGTTGATGTCCGGCACCTTGGAGCAGCCCACGCCCTGGTCGATCCAGCGCACGACATAGCCCAGAATGCCCTGGGCATTATTGTCCAGCTCCTGCTGCAGGGCGGCGGGTTCCCAATTGGTGTTCTCGGCCACCGGCACGGTCAGGATATCGCCGAGTTGGGCGCGGCGGCCGCCGGCCTTCAGCTCCGCCTGGCGGGCCAGCACATCCACCTGATGGTAATGCAGCGCATGCAGCGTGGCGGCGGTGGGGCTGGGCACCCAGGCGGTATTGGCGCCCGCGCGGGGGTGGCCCACCTTCTGCTCCAGCATCGCCGCCATCATATCCGGCATGGCCCACATGCCCTTGCCGATCTGGGCATGGCCCTGCAGGCCGCAAATCAGGCCGACATCAACGTTCCAGTCCTCATAGGCCTTGATCCAGGGCGTGCCGCGCATGTCGTTCTTGCGGATCATCGCGCCCGCTTCCATCGAGGTATGGATCTCATCGCCCGTGCGGTCGAGGAAGCCGGTATTGATGAAGGCCACGCGGTGGCGGGCGGCGCGGATGCAGTTTTTGAGGTTCACCGTGGTCCGGCGCTCCTCATCCATGATGCCCATCTTCAACGTGTTGCGGGCGAGGTTCAGCGCATCCTCCACCCGGGCGAAGAGCTCATTGGCCCAGGCCACTTCCTCCGGCCCGTGCATTTTCGGCTTCACGATATAGACGCTGCCATGGCGCGAATTGCGCATCGCCTTCACATCATGCAGGGCGATGGCCACGGTGCACATGGCGTCCAGAATGGTCTCGGGCGTCTCGGCCCCGTCAAGCTTCACCGCATCCGTCATCATGTGGTGGCCCACATTGCGCACCAGCATCACCGAACGGCCATGCAGGGTCAGGCTGCCGCCGGAGGCGGTGGTATAAACGCGGTCGGCATTGAGCCGGCGCGTCATGATCTTGCCGCCCTTCTCGAAGCTGGCTTCGAGCGTGCCATTCATCAGGCCGAGCCAGTTGCGATAGACCTGCACCTTATCCGCGGCATCGACGGCGGCGACGCTGTCTTCGCAATCCTGGATGGTGGTCAGCGCCGCTTCCAGCACCAGATCGGCTACGCCGGCCAGATCCTTGTTGCCGATGGGGTGGCTGCGGTCGATCACGATCTCGGCATGCAGGCCGTTATGCTTCAGCAGGATGGCGGTGGGTGCCTCGGCCGGGCCGGTGAAGCCCACGAATTGGCTGGGATTTTGCAGGCCCACGCTGCCGCTATCCATCTTCACCGAGAGCGCGCCATGGCTCACCTGGTAGAAATGCGCATCGGCATGGCTGCCGCCAGTCAGCGGCGCGATCTCATCCAGCACCTGGCGGGCATAGCCGATGACGGCGGCGCCACGCTCCACATCATAGCCCGGCTTGCGCTCGCCCGGGATGGCGTCGGTGCCATAGAGCGCGTCATAGAGGCTGCCCCAGCGCGCATTGGCGGCGTTGAGCGCGAAGCGGGCATTGGAGGTTGGCACCACCAATTGCGGCCCCGCGGTCTTGGCGATCTCATCATCGACATAGGCGGTATCGACGGCGAAATCCTCGCCCTCGGGCAGCAGATAGCCGATCTCGCGCAGAAAGCGGGTATAGGCTTCGGCATTGACCGGCCGGGCCGGGAAGGCGCGGTGCCAAGCATCGATCTTGGCCTGCAGCGCATCGCGTACGGCCAGGAGCGCGGCATTCTTCGGGCCGAGATCAGCCAGGATGGCAGCGTATTGCGCCCAAAAATGCTCGGGCGCGATCCCTGTGCCGGGGAGCGCTTCCTCGGCCATGAACGCCGCCAATTCATCGGCCACCTGCAAACCACTGATCTCGACCATTCCAACACCCCAGGCTTTATGACTTTCTGCCGCTTAATGCGGAAAATGCCGGGGCGGAAGGGGGGTTAAGCTTAGCGATCCAGCACGGCGCGGTCGTTCTTGGCCACCAGCGTCTGAAAATGCGGCCCCATCGCCTCCTCGCTCATGCCGAAAGCGGACAGGAAACGGGTGAAGAGCGC
This sequence comes from Rhodovarius sp., assembly GCF_040399605.1. Classification (NCBI taxonomy): domain Bacteria; kingdom Pseudomonadati; phylum Pseudomonadota; class Alphaproteobacteria; order Acetobacterales; family Roseomonadaceae; genus Rhodovarius; species Rhodovarius sp. The sequence continues at coordinate 12,010 of NZ_JBBARU010000032.1, forward strand.
CTGCTCCTCGGCCTCCGCCTCGCCATCAGCCATGGCACTGTCCACCATGTTCAGCAGGATGCAGAGTTTTTGCGCCTCGTTCAGCTTGGGTGAGACGGCCGCGAGGAATACGTCGGGCTTGTTGGCGCGGGTGTATTTCATGCAGGCATCAAGGTTCTCGCGCGTCGCCCGCGGGCCGAGCACGGAGACCAGATGGGCGATTTCCTCCGGGTCCATCTCACCATCTGCGCCCATGCAGTAGATCAGCGAGACAACGAGGGCGTTGCGCGGGGTGAGGTCGAGCGCCGCCTGCGACTTGAACATGCCAAACATATGATTTCCTTTCTGATGCGTAATTCTACGTCCATCTAGCTGAGGGCTTGGCGCGTTCCAAGCCCCCTCTCGCCCGCCTCATCTTGCGGCCCGGCCCAGGGCGCGTGACGATGGGGCAGGAGAACATTCATGCCCTTCACACCCCCGCACCACACCACCCAGCATTGGAACATCCAAAAGCCCGCAGCGCGCGGCACGGGCGGCATTGTCGCCAGCCAGGCCGCTGCCGGTGCCGAGGCGGGCGCCGAAATGCTGCGCATGGGCGGCACCGCCGCCGATGCCGCCGTGGCCACCGCCTTCACCCTCGCCGCCATGGAGCCGTGGAATTGCGGCCTGGGCGGCATTGGCTTCGCCCAGGTCATGCGCCCGGGTGGCCCGGCGGAAACCTTCGATTTCGGCCCCGTCTCGCCAAGCCGCCTGGACCCCGCCGCCTATCCGATGACGGGCAAGATCGCCTCCGACCTCTTCGCTTGGCCCGAGGTGGTGGATGATGTGAACGTCCATGGCCCGAAGAGTTTTTGCATCCCCTCGGCCGTCGCCGGCTATGCGCTGCTGCATGAGCGCTACGGCAAGCTGCCGATCAAGGATGTGCTGGCCCCGGCCGTGGCCTATGCCAAGCGCGGCCTGCCGCAGGATTGGTTCACCACGCTGAAAGTGGCCAATAGTGCTGCCATCCTGCGGCAATATCCCGAATCCGCGCGCATCTATTTGCCCAATGGCCTGCCGCCGGTGGCGCCCTATCAGGGCAGCCCGGGCTTCTTCCGCCAGGGCAATCTGCCCGATACGCTGGAGCGGCTGCAGCATGCCGGCCTGCGTGATTTCTATGCCGGCGACATCGCCCGCAGCATCGTCGCCGATACCCAGGCCATGGGCGGCTTCCTCACCGAGGCCGATCTGGCCAATTGCCAGGCCCGCGTGCTGCCCGCGCTGCAGGCCGAGTGGCGCGGCCGCACCCTGATGCTGGCCAATGGCCTCACCGCCGCACCCACCCTGATGGAAGTGCTGCGCCAAATGGCCGATGTGCCCTATGGCGCGGTGCCCGACGCCGTGTGGTACGCCGCCCTCGCCCGCGCCATGCGCGCCGCCTATGCCGACCGTCTGGCTGGGCTGGGCGATGCCGAGCCCGCCTCGGCCGAAAGCTGCACCACCCATCTCACCGTCGCCGATAAGGATGGTATGATGGTGGCCATGACCACGACCCTGCTCAGCTCCATGGGCAGCCGCGTGGTGCTGCCCGGCTCCGGCGTGCTGATGAATAATGGCATTATGTGGTTCGACCCCCGGCCCGAGGCGAAGAACGCCATAGCACCCTCCAAGCGTCCGCTATGCAATATGTGCCCGGTCATCGCCGTGCGCGACGGCGTGCCCGAGATCGCCACCGGCGCCTCGGGCGGGCGGCGCATCATGGCCTCGGTCTTCCAGTTGCTCAGCTATGTCGCCGATTTCGGCATGGACCCGGAAACGGCGGCGCATCACCCCAGGCTCGATGTCAGCAGCCCCGATGGGGTCACTGCCGATCTGCGCCTGGGTGCTGAGGTGCTGGCCGCCCTCGCCGCCGATGGCCCGGTGACCGAGGTTGACCATGCGGTGCTGCCGGTGAATTTCGCCTGCCCCAACCTGATCCAGCGCGGCCCCGATGGCATGGTGGGCATCACCGATGTGATGTCGCCCTGGTCGGCCGCGGTGGCGGCATAACCCTGCCGGAGGAGACCTCACCCGTCTGACGTGACGGGTGAGGCGGCCGGCCAGCAGCGCCTAGCAGCCTGTTCCATTCGCCTTGGCGCACTGCACAGGCTCTAACCTTTTGTTTGTCGAGCATTTTTATCCGCTCAAACGATTCCGTTTGAACGGATGATGCTCTAACGCCGATAGAACGGCACCGCCCCCTGGCTGCGAAGGGCATGGTCGGCGGCGAAGAGGTCAGCGTAATGCAGGATATGCGCCTCCGCCGTATCGCCATGGAAGGGCGCATCGGTGGCATGGGTGGCCACGGTTTCAATCACCTGCTGGGGAAAGCCGAGGTCACGCAGCAGCATCGCCCCCACCACGCCATGCGGCATGCGTTTGGCAAGCGGGGTCTTCTGCACCATGCCTGCCGCGTCGCGCGAGGAGAGCAGTGGCTTGTCCACATCATGCAGGATGAGAATGGGCAGCATGATCTCGGGATCGATGGCGCTGCCCCAATCCTGAACCGCGCGCGGCATCAGTGCCCGGCCAGCCTCGGTCACCTCATTGATGTGGCGCATCAGCGGATAGCCGGGCGCATTGGCCGAGAAGGGAATATCCTCCAGCGCCGCATAGAGGCTGGAGGTCCAGGTGGTGACCCAGGCAGTGATAATGCGCTCGGCTGTCTCTGGACTGACGGCATCCAGCCCGGCGAGCCAGGTGCGCACGGCGGCCCGCTGGTTGCCCGTGCCCTCTGTCAGCGTGAACATCTCACGCCAACCCCAGCGCCCATAACAACACACCCTTCTGGGCATGCAGCCGGTTCTCCGCCTCGTCAAACACCACGCTTTGCGGGCCGTCCATCACCTCATCGGTGATTTCCTCGCCGCGATGCGCCGGCAGGCAATGCATCACGATGGCGTCCGACGCCGCCGCCTTCAGCAGCTTCGCATTCAACTGATAACCCGCCAGCATATTGTGGCGCTGCCGGGCGGAGGCCTTGTCGTCGCTCATCGAGACCCAGGTATCCGTCACCACGCAGCGCGCGCCGGAAACGGCCTCGAACGGATCATTGGTCAGCTCGACGCGCGCGCCCTGGCCGCGCGCCCAGGCAATCAACTCGGCATTGGGTGCCAGCTCCGGCGGTGTGGCCACCCGCAGGGTGAAATCGAACCGCGCCGCCGCCTGAATAAAGCTCTGCGCCACGTTGTTGCCATCGCCCGTCCAGGCCACCACCTGGCCGGCAATCGGGCCGCGATGCTCCTCGAAGGTCATCACATCGGCCATCAACTGGCAGGGATGCGAGACATCGGTCAGGCCATTGATCACCGGCACGGTGGCGAATTCCGCCAATTCGCGCATCTTCTCCACCCGGTCGGTGCGCAGGATGATGGCATCGACATAGCGCGACAAAACCCGCGCCGTATCGGCCGGGGATTCACCACGGCCCAGCTGCGTATCCTTGCTGGACAGCGTGACCACATCGCCGCCCAACTGGCGGATACCCACCTCGAAACTCACCCGCGTGCGGGTGGAGGGTTTTTCGAAGATCATCGCGATATGCTTGCCGGCCAGCGGCTTTTCGAGCAACTCGCCCCGCTTGGCGCGATTGCCCAACTCCAGCATTCGGCGCAGCGACAGCGCGTCGATATCCATCAGCTCAAGAAAATGCCGTGGCCCTGGCGGTGGCACCGGCTTTAGCGCCGCACTCACTTCGCCGCCGCCTGGGCCTGTGAGGGACGCAGCCGGCGGCACATGCGCTCCAGCATTTCCAGCGCCGTGTCCACCTCAGCCTCACCAATAATCAGCGGCGGCGCCACGCGCAGCACATTCATGCCAGCCGCCACCGTCAGCAGCCCCTCGGCCACCGCGGCCGTCTGGGCATCACCATTGGAGAATTCCGGGCGGAGTTTCAGGCCCAGTAACAGGCCAGCGCCGCGCACATCCTCAATGATGTCAGCATTGGCGGCCTGCAAGGCCAAAAACCCGTGCCAAAGCTTGCGGGCAATCCCGTCCACCTGGGCGAGGAACCCATCGGCCAGAATCACATCCAGCACCGCATTGCCCGCAGCGCAGGCCAGCGGCCCGCCGCCATAGGTGGTGCCATGGGTGCCGGGCTTGAGGTGCTTGGCCACCTTTTCCTTGGCCATCACGGCGCCGAGCGGGAAGCCGCCGCCAATGCCCTTGGCCGCGCTCATCACATCCGGCTCGATGCCGGCCCATTGATGCGCCCAGAGTTTTCCGGAACGGCCCATGCCGGTCTGCACCTCGTCGAGCGCCAGCAGCAGCCCGTATTCGTCGCAAACCGCCCGCAGCTCCTGCAGGAAGCGCAGATCGGCCGGGCGCACGCCGCCCTCGCCCTGCACCGGCTCGATCATGATGCCGCCAATGCCCGGCGTGATGGCATCGCGCACCGCGTTCATATTGCCGAAGGGCACATGGGTGAAACCCTGCACCGCCGGGCCGAAGCCGGCGAGGTATTTCTCATTGCCGGTGGCCGAGAGCATGCCCAGGGTGCGGCCGTGAAACGCGCCCTCGAAGCAGATCACGCCAAAACGATCCGGGCTGCCATTCTCGGCGTGGTATTTGCGGACGGCCTTGACCATCCCCTCATTCGCCTCGGCGCCGGAATTGCAGAAGAAGACGCTATCGGCAAAGGAGGCGGCGACATGGCGCGCGGCCAATTGCTCGGCCTGCGGCACCCGATAAAGGTTGCTCACATGCATGACCTTGGCCGCCTGTTCGGCGATGGTCCGGGTCAGATGCGGGTGGCCATGGCCAATGGAGGAGGTGGCAATGCCGGCGCCGAAATCCAGGTACCGTCGGCCGTCCGTCGTCCACAGCCAAGCACCTTCACCACGCTCAAAAGCGAGGTCGGCACGGTTGTAGGTGGGCATCAGGGCGGGGATCACGCTGGAATTTCTCCCGAGGGCATTCCGCGCGAGGGGGCGGAATTGCTCCATCGAGGCGAAAGCAACGCACTATTGGGGAAAACCTGCCGCGCGTCAAAGCCCAAGACGCGCGGGTGGTATGATGTTTTCGCTTACGCCGGGTCACCCGTATCCGGCGCCAACCCCGCCGCCTCAATCCCGGCAATGCAGCACACCTCATCATTGGGCGAGGTATCGCCGCTGATCCCCACCGCGCCCAGCAGCACGTTATTCGCATCGCGCACCAGCACGCCGCCCTGCACCGGCACGGCGCGCCCACCCGTCAGGTCGCTCAGCGCATTGGTGAAGCCCGGGGCGCCCGCGGCGCGGCGCGCCAATTCACGCGTGCCAAAACCCATCGCCATCGCGCCATAGGCCTTGCCATGCGCCACATCCTGCCGCGCGATGGAGCAGCCATCCTCGCGCTTGAGCACCTTCATATGCCCGCCAGCATCGATCACGCAGACGGTCAGCGGCAGAAAGCCCATGGCATGGCCCTTGGCCAAAGCCGCATTGGCGATGACCTCGGCCTGGGCAAGGGTGAGGCCATTGATGGCGGCGGGGTGTGCGGGCTGGGCCAAGGCAGTCTCTCCGATTTGTTATCTCGCGCCTGTTTGGCGGCCCGCGAAAAACCTGTCCAGCGCTGCCCACGCCACAGCCGCGTGAATTTAAGGCCTTGATTGCGCCACAAGAGGGGGGGAGGTTCACGATATTGCAATTTCTTGCTGCCAGGATTCAACGATGCGGCCGCTGATCGGCATTTCCTGCTGCGTAAAAGGGTTCGGCATGTTCAACACGCCCAACCACGCAGCCTCTGACAGTTACGTGAAGGTCGTGCTCGGCCCCGTGGGTGGCCTTCCCATCCTGCTGCCCTGCTTCGGCCCCGATTGCGTGGCCGAGATTCTGGCGCGGGTCGATGGGCTGATCTTCACCGGCAGCCGCTCCAATGTCTGGCCCGAATATTACGGCGGCCCGCCGCATGCCGAGGGCACGCCCGAGGATCTGCGGCGCGACGAAACCACCCTGCCGCTCATCCGCGCCGCCATCGAGCATGGCGTGCCCATCCTCGCCATTTGCCGCGGCATGCAGGAGCTCAACGTCGCTCTCGGCGGCAGCCTGGACCAGCGCATCCAGGACCTGCCCGACCGTATCGACCACTCCACCCCCTCCGACCAGCACATCGCCCTCTCGCGCACCGCCAAGGCGCATGATGTCTCGCTGCTGCCCGGCACGCTGCTGGCCCAATTGGCCGGCAATAGGGACCGGATTCCGGTCAATTCACTGCACAACCAGGGCGTGCAGCACCTGGCGCCCCGCCTGGTGGCCGAAGCCTGGGCACCCGATGGCACGGTCGAGGCCGTACGCGTCGAAGGTGCGAAGAGCTTCGCCCATGGCGTGCAATGGCACCCCGAATATGATTGGGAGCGGGATAGCCTCTCGCATGACATCTTCGTCGCCTTCCGCCACGCCTGCACCGCCTGGGCGGAAGAAAAGCGCCGCGCCCCGCTGCAGGCCGCCGCCGAATAGCCGGAACTATCCCACAAAAGCGGCGAAACGCACCGCCGTCATCCCCGGTGCGGCGCGCAAATTGGGCATCACCAGCAGGCAATTGTCATGCGGGGTGCGGATTTCCGCTCCGCCATCCATCGCGATCAAGATTCCCGCCTGCCCAATCACCTCGCCGCCGCGAAACGGCCGGGTGAAGGCGAAATCCGCCCCGCGCGCCGTCACCGCCTCTGTCACCCGCGCCAGGCGCGCCGGTGGGCCAATCGGGGCAGCCATCGCCGGCCGCACACCGCAAATCCCCAACATCCGCCGGGCCACACGCTCCATCAGCGCGACAGTCTCCCGCTCCCAGTGATTGCCGGCCTCCAGTAGCACACCGCGTTGCCCCGCCTCGGCGGCATAATCAATCAGCCGCCGCCCGGCCTCATGCCCCGGGTCGGAAACCACCAACCCAGGCTCGCCCAGCGCCAGCGCCAACCCCTCGGAGCCAGGAGCCCCCACCAGCAGCAGCGGATCGGCCGGCCAGAGCATGGAATGCAGGTCGAGCACCACATCGGCGCTGTCCAGCAGCGGCCGCAGCACCCGCGCCCGGCGCAATTCCGCCGAGCGCCCCGCGCCATCCAGCATCTCAGGGTCCCAAACCCGATTGAGATCCTGCTCCAAAAACCGGCTCGCCGTTGGGTCCTGCGCATCAAACCGCGCATAGGCATCGAGATTGGCAAAGATCAGCGATAACCGCCCCGCCACCGGCCGCAATTCATGCCGCAACCACCGGTCCAGCACCACCGCGCCGCCAATCTCATTGCCATGGGTGAGGGCTACGACGCAGACATGCGGCCCCGGCGCCTCGGCGGCAAAACTCCAGGCGCCGCGCGCCGCATTGCCATCCATCCAGCGCCGAATATCCGGCGCGGCAATATGCACCGGCAGCCGCGGCCCCGGGCCACCGGCGGCCAGCGCGGTCAATGCCTCGTTCAGCGCGCCCGCCACGTGGTCTCGCTTTCCTGGCAAGGTTTCGGCAGGGTATTGGGCTGGTTCAGTGTGCGCGATCCTGGTCTTCCTCCAGGGCAGTGTAATGGCGAACCGGTGCTGCGCAATTGGGGGTCAGGTCATGGTGCCAAGGGTCGGAATTCTGGGGCTGCATCTGGAGGCCAATGCCTTCGCGCCGCCCACGCTGGAGGCGGATTTCCGCGCCCAATGCTGGGAAGAGGGCGAGACCATCACCCGCCTTGCCCGGGCCGAGACCTCGCATCTCCCCGCCGAAATGGCCGGCTTCTATCGCCGCATGGACGAAACCGGCCCCTGGGCCCCACAACCCATCGCCATCTGGGCCGCCCCGCCGGGCGGGCCGATCGACCAGGCGCTGTTCCTGCGCATGCTCGACGCCGCGCGCAGCGGGCTGCTCGCCGCCCTGCCGCTCGATGCCGTCTATGTCGCCAGCCACGGTGCCAGCAGCGCCACCGGCGATGAGGATAGCGATGGCAGCCTCCTCGCCATGATTCGCGCCGTGGTCGGCCCGCGCGTGCCCATCGTGGTCACCCATGACCTTCACTGCAATGTGAGCGAGCGCCTGGTCGCCGCCTGCGACAGCCTGATCGCCTATCGCACCAACCCCCATATCGACATGGCCGCCCGCGCCGCCGAGGCCGCCGATATGCTCCGCCTGCTGCTCAGCGGTACCCGGGTCTTCAAGGCCTTCCGCCGCCTGGCCATCACGCCCCCCTCCGTCACCCTGCTGACCGCCGAGGGCCCCTATGCCGACCTCATCCAGGACGCCGAGGCGCTGATGGGCGGCGAAGTCCTCAATGCCAGCGTGACCGGCGGCTTCGTCTTCAGCGACCTGCCCAAATGCGGCATGACGGTCAGCGCCACCGCACGCAGCCAGGCGGCAGCCGATGCCGCCGTCGAGCAACTGGCCAGCCGCGCCTGGAATGAGCGCCACCGCTACGTCGCCAATCTCACCAGCCTGGACGCAGCCCTCACCCGCGCCAAAACCACCAGCCAGACCCTCATCCTCGCCGATGTGGCCGACAACCCCGGCGGCGGCGGCCGGGGCAACACCGCCTGGCTGCTCCAGGCCCTGCACGAGGCCGCCATCCCCTCCGTGGTGCTGGGCCTTTTCGTCGACCCCGCCCTGGCCGCCGAGGCCCATGCCCTGGGCGAAGGCGCGCTCTTCGAGGCCCGCTTCAACCGAGACCCCAGCGAATTCAGCCTCCCCTTCACCGCCCGCGCCCGGGTGACCATGCTGACCGACGGAAAGGGCCAAGGCCGACGCGGCAATATGGCCGGCCGCCAATTCAACCTAGGCCCCGCCGCAAGGCTGACGCTGGAGGGCAGCGGCCTGGAGGTGGTGGTCATCAGCCTGCGCCGGCAATGCCATGAGCCTCGCACGCTGGAGATGCACGGCATCGACATCGCCGCCGCCCGCGTCGTGGTGCTGAAAAGCCGCGGCCATTTCCGCGCCGGTTTCGCCGAATTCGCCCCCAATGAGCGCATCCTCGAAGTCGACGCCCCGGGCCTGACCAGCCCGGTGCTCAGCCGCTTCGCCTGGAAGCGCCTGCCCCGCCCGGTCTTCCCAATAGACCCTACCCCTTGATCGCCATGGCGATATAATTCTGCCCGACATCGCGGCTGATGCCCCAATCGCCAATCCCAGCCATCGGCGCCATCCCGGCGATATCGGTCACCAGCGCTCCCACCGCCCGGGCATGCGCCGCCAATTCCGCCGGTTTGAGAAACCGCTTCCAATCATGCGTGCCCACCGGCAGCAGCCTCGCCACATATTCCGCGCCGAATTTCGCCACCAGCAGGCTCTTCGGCGTGCGGTTCAAGGTGGAGAGAAACAACCGCCCCCCCGGCCGCAGAACCGAGAGCGCATCGGCTAGAAATTCCTGCACATCGGCCACATGCTCCACCACCTCCAGCGCCACCACGGCGTCAAAAAGCGGCAAATCAGCCACCTGCTCCACGCCGCCCTGCCGATAATCAATGGCCAGCCGCCCCGCCGCCGCATGGGCGCGCGCGGCGGCGAGTGCGGCCGCCGCACGGTCCAGCCCCACCACATCCTTGCCGGCGCGGGCCAGCGCCTCGCTCGCCAGCCCAGCGCCGCAGCCGATATCGAGCACCCTCTGCCCCTCCATCCGCTGCAAAATCCACCCCGTGCGGGCCGGATTCATCGCGTGCAGCGGGCCCATCGGGCCGCGCGGGTCCCACCATTCAGCCGCGAGCCCGTCGAATTTGGCGATTTCCGAGGGAATGACCGTGCCTTGCATGCGTCCTGTGCTGCCTTTAAGGGAGCGGCCCACCCTGGACCGATCCTGAGATCATGCCAAAGATCGTGATGAAATTCGGCGGAACATCCGTCGCAGACCTAGACCGCATCCGCAATGTGGCGAGGCTGGTGAAAAAACAGCGTGACGCCGGCGATGAGGTCGCCGTGGTGGTCTCCGCCATGTCCGGCACCACCAATCATCTGGTGAAGCTGTGCAACGACCTCAACCCGCTGCATGACACCGCCGAATATGATGTGGTGGTCGCCACCGGTGAGCAGGTGACGATCGGCCTCCTGGCCATCGCCCTGCAAAGCCTGGGCACGCCCGCGCGCTCCTGGCAGGGCTGGCAAATCCCCATCCTGAGCGATGACGCCCATTCCAAGGCCCGGGTGGACAGCATCGATGGCCAAAAACTCCTCGCCGCCATGGCCCGGGGCGAGACGCCCATCATCGCCGGCTTCCAGGGAGTGACCGCCGATGGCCGCGTCACCACGCTGGGCCGTGGCGGCAGTGATCTCTCGGCGGTCGCCATCGCAGCCGCCATCAAGGCCGATCGCTGCGACATCTACACCGATGTGGATGGCATCTACACCACCGACCCGCGTGTGGTCCCGCGGGCCAGAAAGCTGGAAAAGATTTCCTTCGAGGAAATGCTGGAACTCGCCTCGGTCGGTGCCAAAGTGCTGCAGACCCGCAGCGTCGAAATGGCGATAAAGCATGGCGTGCGCATTCAGGTATTGAGCAGTTTCGCAGACAAGCCAGGTTCGCTGGTCGTTGGAGAGGACGAGATCGTGGAAAAGCTGGTGGTCTCCGGTGTGGCCTATTCGGTGGATGACGCGAAGGTGACGCTGCGGCGTGTGGCCGACCGGCCAGGTGTCGCCGCCATCCTCTTCGGCCGCCTGGCCGAGGCGCATGTCAATGTTGACATGATCGTGCAGAATCTAGGCGCCGATGGCACCACCGACATGACCTTCACGGTCGGCCGGGGCAATCTGGCGCAGGCCCGCGTGGCGCTCGAAGATGTCCGCGAAGCCCTGGGCTACCAGGAAGTCCTGACCGATCCGGCTGTCGCAAAAATCTCCGTGGTCGGCATCGGCATGCGCAGCCATGCCGGCGTGGCGGCGCGGATGTTCAAGGCGCTGAGCGAGCGCAACATCAACATCCAGGTCATCTCCACCAGCGAGATCAAGGTCAGTGTCCTGGTCGCCGCCGAATACAAGGAATTGGCGGTGCGCGCTCTGCACACCTGCTTTGGCCTCGATGGCGACGAGCCTCCCGCGGCCGGTGAAGGCCAATGAGCGCCCTCGATGGCCTGATGGCGCGTGGCGCCGCTGTGCTGGGTGCACGCTACGGCATTCTGGGCGGCGCCATGAGCTGGATTTCCGAGCGCAATCTGGTGGCGGCCCTGTCCAATGCCGGCGCCTTCGGCGTCATCGCCTGTGGTGCGATGCAGCCCACGCGGCTCGATGAGGAGATCACCGCAACAAAGGCGCTGGCCCATGCCCCTTTCGGCGTGAACCTCATCACCATGCACCCGCAGTTGATGGAACTCGTCGATGTCTGCATCGGCCACAAGGTGCCGGTGCTGGTCTTCGCCGGCGGCATTCCGCCGCGTGAGGCCATCCTGGCCGCCAAGGCCGGCGGCATGAAGGTCATCTGCTTCGCCCCCGCCGTGGCCCTGGCCAAGAAGCTGGTGCGCATGGATGTGGACGCGTTGGTGATCGAGGGCAGTGAGGCCGGCGGCCATATCGGCCCGGTCTCGCTCAACGTGCTCGCACAGGAAATTCTGCCGGTCATCCGCGAGGTGCCGGTCTTCGTTGCCGGCGGCATCGGCCGGGGTGAGGCCATGCTGGCTTATCTGGAAATGGGCGCTGCCGGCGTGCAGATGGGCACCCGCTTCGCCTGCGCCGCCGAGAGCATCGCGCATGAAAACTTCAAGAAGGCCTTCTTCCGCGCCTCGGCGCGTGATGCCGTGCCCACCGTGCAGCTTGACGAGAATTTCCCCGTCATCCCGGTGCGCGCGCTGAAGAACGAAGGCAGCCAGCGCTTTATCCGCCACCAGGCCGAGACCCTGGCGCGGTTTCAGTCCGGCGAACTGACGAAAGAGGCCGCCCAGCTCGATATCGAGCATTTCTGGGCCGGCGCGCTGCGCCGCGCGGTGGTCGAGGGCGATGTGCAGAATGGCAGCCTCATGGCCGGCCAATCCGTTGGCATGGTCACGCGTGAACAGCCAGTGGCCGAGATCATCGCCGAAATCATCGCCCAGGCCGAGGCTGCTCTGGCCGCACGGTCCGGCGCATGAACCAATCCCTGTCCGAGCCCCCTTCCTTCCGCAGTGCGGCATAGGCTACATGGCGCTGTGTCATTCACCATGAAACGCTTCAATCGAGCCGAGGCCCCGCCTAGCGCTGATGCCGCGCGTGTTGGTGAGGAGCTGCGCGACGCGCGAGAGGCCTCAGGTCTCTCCATTCAGGATATGAGCCAGGCGCTGCGCATCCGCCGCGTCTATCTCGTCGCCCTCGAAGAAGGCCGCATGCGCGACCTGCCCAGCCCGGCCTATGCCTGGGGCTTCGTGCGCAACTACGCCAATGCGCTGGGGCTGGATGCCGATGAGATGGTCCGCCGCTTCCGCGACAGTGCGGGCCCGGCTGTGCCCCGGCGGCATGATCTGATCTTCCCTGAGCCCGTGCCCGAGCGCGGCATGCCCACCGGAATCCTGGTGCTGGTGGGCGCGGTGCTGGCCATTGGCGCCTATATTGGCTGGTCAAACTGGTCCAGCCCGTCGAATCGCACGGTGGATGCCATCCCCGCCGTGCCGCCCCGGCTTGAGCGCGCCGCGCGTGAAGGCACCGCGGCGGGGCCGCCACCCCTGGCGGTGCCGGGCCTTGCTGCCAGTGGCAATGCGCTGCCCACCTCCACCGTCACCCTGCCCACGCCGGTGCAGGTGCCCATCGTGGTGCCAACCCCGCCGCCGCCGCCGGTGGTGCTCTCGCCCACCGATGTCAGCCGCATCACGCTCCGCTTCAAGGCCGAGAGCTGGGTGCAGGTGCGCTCCAGCAACCAGGGCGCAGCCCCCATCGTCGCCCGGGTATTCCGCGCCGGCGAGAGTTTCACCCCGCCCAACCAGCCGGGGCTCTCCGCCAATATCGCCATCGCGCCGGCGGTGGAGCTGCTCATCGATGGCCAGGTCACGGCTGGCTTGCTGAACACCACACCCGGAAGGCAAATTCTGCAACTCGACAATGTGATGCAGCGCCACACCCAGCCGGTACGTCCCACGCCGGCGGCGACCACAACGCCGCCCACGCCCTCAACCACCACGCCCTCGGCCAGCACGCCGACCGCCCCCGGCTCGGCTCCAACCACGCCGGCTCCGGCCAACACCGCGCCGGCACGGCCCCAGGGCGTCACCGCGCCCAATACGGCCGCGCCCAATTCGGCCGCGCCTGGGCCCGCCACCTCAGGGCCCTCCACGCCGGGCCCAGCCAGCACCTCGCCGCCGCGGCCTCAGGGCGCCACGCCCCCCACCCCCGCGCCGGCGGCGCCGCGCTGAACCCTGGGGGGGCAGACAGCCCCTATGCTGCCCCCACCCAGGCTTGATATGATCGCGGCGACCAAATGCCCTGGGCCGCACCGCGCGGCCCGGACTTCAGGAGCGTCTTGATGAGCAGCTACAGGCCCTATCAGCATATCGAGCGCCGCAAATCGCGCCAGATTCATGTCGGGCGGGTGCCGGTGGGGGGCGATGCGCCGATCTCGGTGCAGACCATGACCAATACCCTCACCTCGGACGCGGCGGCCACCATTGCCCAGATCCGCCTGGCCGAGATGGCCGGGGTGGACATCGTGCGGGTGAGCTGCCCCGATGAGGAGAGCACGGCGGCCCTGGCCGAGATCGTGCGCGAGGTGAATGTCCCCATCGTGGCGGATATCCATTTCCACTATAAACGCGCCATCGAGGCAGCCCAGGCTGGCGCCGCCTGCCTGCGCATCAACCCGGGCAATATCGGCTCCGCCGAGCGGGTGAAAGAGGTTATCCAGGCGGCGCGGGACCATGGCTGCTCCATCCGCATTGGCGTCAATGCCGGCTCGCTGGAGAAGCATCTGCTGGAGAAATACGGCGAACCTAACCCTGATGCGCTGGTGGAAAGCGCGCTGTGGCATGCCGATCATCTGCTGCAGAATGATTTCCACGAGTTCAAGATCAGCGTGAAGGCGTCCGACGTGTTCCTGGCGGTGGCGGCCTATCAGCAGCTGGCCGACCAATGCGACCACCCGCTGCATATCGGCATCACCGAGGCCGGGGGCTTGCGTACCGGCACGGTAAAATCGGCCATCGGCCTGGGCAACCTGCTTTGGGCCGGCATTGGCGATACGCTGCGCGTCTCCCTCTCGGCCGAGCCGGAGGAGGAGGTGAAGGTGGGCTGGGAGCTTCTGAAAGCCCTCAACCTGCGCAACCGCGGGGTAAAGGTCATCTCCTGCCCCTCCTGCGCCCGGCAGGGCTTCGATGTCATCCGCACGGTGCAGAAGCTCGAGGACAGGCTCGCCCATATCACCGCGCCGCTGACGCTGAGCATCATCGGCTGCGTGGTCAATGGCCCGGGCGAGGCGCTGATGACCGATATCGGCCTGACCGGCGGCGGCGCTGGCCGCCACATGGTCTATGCCGCCGGTAAGCAGAGCCACACCACCTCAAGCGATGAGATGGTGGAGCACCTGGTGAAGCTGGTGGAGGAAAAACTCGCCCAGAATGCGCTGGCCGAGAGCGAGGCGGTCTGAGGCGATGCGCCCTCGCCTTTATGACGTTTTCGTTGTAACCGCCGGCCGATCGATTATCTGACCGGTCGGATCGGGGATGTAATTTGGAAGATCAAGAGAATCTGCTGCGCCGGCTGCACGAACTGCGCAGCGAACATCGTGATCTCGACACGGTGATCTTCCGGATGGGCGATTCAATCGTGGATCAGTTGCAATTGCAGCGGCTGAAGAAGCGCAAGCTGAAACTGCGTGACGAGATCACCTGGATCGAGCGCAAACTGGTGCCCGATATCATCGCCTGACGTTCCGGGCGCAATACGATCAATGCCATAGCCTCAAACCCCGTGCCGTGCTTCACTCGCCTCATCGGGAGACTTCACATGCGGGACTTGGATATGTTGCGGCTTGAACGCCGCGTCGGCCTGTTGCTTGTTCCCCATGACGAAGGCCCGGGTGTCGCGGTGGGCGTGGCCCGCGATGCGGAATTGCTGCTGCGCCGCCAATCGGGCATGGCCAGCATCGAATTGCGCCAGCCTATCACGGCGCAAACCTGCTTTCGCATCGCCTCGGTCTCCAAGCAATTCACCTGTGCCGCCATCCTGATCCTGGCGGCGGAGGGCATGCTCTCGGTGCGTGACCCGGTGGGGCGATACCTGCCTGGGCTGCCTGGCTGGGCCGGGCATATCACGCTTGACCAATTGATGCGTAACACCGCTGGCCTGCGCGACATGCTGGAATTGCTGCGCGCCGGCGGGGTGGATCTCAGCCATTCAGTGCCGGCGGCTCAGATCGACCGGGCGATTGCCCGCAGCGAGGGGGTGAATTTCCCCGCCGGTGCGCGGTTTCTTTATTCCAATACCAATTTCTGGCTGCTGGGGCAGGTGATAGAGCGCGTATCGCGCATGGCCTTGGCGGATTTCCTGCAAGACAGAATTTTTCGCCCGCTGGGGATGACGCGCACCTGCCACACCCCCGATGTGATGACCCCGGTCGAGGGGCTGGCCACGGGCTATATGCCCAGCGGGGATGGCTTTGTTCGTGCCGGGCATGGCTTTGCGCTGGGCGGGGAGGGGGGCATGGTCTCGGGCGTGGAGGACCTCGCCCTGTGGGCCCGGGCGCTGAGCCTGAACCTGCTGGGCGGGGGCGTGCTGGAGCCGCAGATGGAGGTGCTGGCGCCTTTCACCAATGGCACCATGAATAGCTACGCCCGGGGTGTGGAGGTGGATGACTGGCGCGGGTTGAAGCTGGTCTCGCATGGCGGGCTGTGGCCTGGCTTCAAGACCGCCTTCATGCGCGTGCCGGCGCGGCGGCTGACGGTGATTGTCATCACCAATCATGGCGGGCTGGATGCCGGGGCGATGGGCATGGCGGTGCTGGAGGCGGCGCTGGAGGCCGAGCCGGTGCTCCACCCGGTGGCGGCGCTGCCGCTGCCCAGCGGTTGCCATGTGACCGAGGAGGGCGTGTCGCTCGACCTTTGGCTGGATGAGGCCGGGCGGCCGATGGCGCGGCAGCATGGCGTGGCCTTTGCCCTGGGCCCGCGCCAGGATGGCCGGCTGCATGCGCTGCGCGGGGGCTTCCGCTTCGCACTGGAAGCCCGTGATGGCGGCCATGTGTTGCATGGCGATGCCGGCCATAGCAGCCGGTTGAGGCGGGTGGAGCCGGGGCCGGGGCCGGATTTGGCCGGGCGGTTTCACTGTGCCGATCTGGACACCGCCTGGCACTTGGCGGGGGATGGCACCTGGCGGATTGACGGGCCGCTGGCCAAGGCGGGGCCGTTTCGCATTGAGGGGCTGGGCCAGGATCTGGCCCGGTTTCATATGCCGGGCCGGCTGTATGACCCCTGGTGGGATGTGCGGTTTGAGCGCGATGATGCCGGTGAGGTCACCACGCTGGTGGCCAGTGGCGCCCGCGCCTGGGGATTTCGCTTCGAGCGCGTGTAAGAGGAGATGAGTGTCGGTGCTGACAATTCTGGAGCCGGAAGGCCTTTACCCCGATAATAGCGTGGAGGAGCCGGTGCTGGCCGGGGGTGCGCGGGTGGTGCGTGGCGCTGCCGTGGCGGCGCTGGATGAATTGCCCGATGCGCTGTGCGAGCAGGCCGATGCGCTGATGACGCTGCGCATGGCGGTGCCGGCGGCGCAATTGGCTCGGTTTCCCAAGCTGCGCGTGGTGGTGCGCATGGGCGTGGGGTATGACCGGGTGGACCGGGCGGAATGCGCCCGGCGCGGGATCACCGTGTGCAATATTCCCGATTACGGCACTGAGGAGGTGGCGGATCATGCCATTTCGCTGGCGCTGGGGCTGCGGCGGGGGCTGTTCCTGCATCATGAGACGCAGCGGGCGAACCCGCCTGCGCATTGGGGGGTGATCAATACGCCCTTGATCCGTAGGCTTTCAGTGCAGCGTTTTGCCGTGCTGGGGCTGGGGCGGATTGGCACTGCGGTGGCGCTGCGGGCCAAGGCTTTTGGTTTTGACGTGGTGTTTTTTGACCCCTTCCTGCCCAATGGGGTGGACCGGGCCTTGGGCATCAGGCGGGCGCCTTCGCTGGCGGCGCTGATGGAGCAGGCGGATGTGCTGAGCATTCATGCGCCGCTGACGCGCAAGACCCGCGGCCTGGTGGGGGCGGCGGAGCTGGCCTCGCTGCCCAAGGGCGCAGTGGTGGTGAACACGGCGCGCGGGCCGATTATGGACCTTGAGGCGCTGGAGGCTGGGCTGCGCTCGGGCCATATTGCCGGGGCCGGGCTGGATGTGGTGCCGGTGGAGCCGCCGGTGGAGCCGGTGCCGAGCCTGATGCGAGCCTATCGCGCCCGGGAGGATTGGCTGCAGGGCCGGCTGGTGATCACCCCGCATAGCGCGTTTCACACCCCCGAGGCCTGGGATGATATCCGGCTGAAGGGCATTGAGACGGTGCGCGATGTGCTGGTGCTGGGGCTGCAGACCAATGTGATTGCGCCGGAGAGCGACTGAGGGCGGCGATTTGTGTTGTATTCGGACAAATACCATGGGTGGTGTGGTGGCGCGGTTGTTCCACCACATGTGGTGTTGAGGCCGGGATGCGGGTTTCAAACAGCGAATGGGATATTGGGATTTTTAGCCTAAATTGTCAATGAAAATCCGGGTTCGGCCGCGCCTGTGCGGGGGCTCAATATCGGACAGGCGGCTGCAAAACGAGCAGCGGGGGAAAACAAGATCGAGGGGCTTTGCCCCTCGAGCACCCCAGCAGGAAACTTAGTTTCCTGCACCTTCGATCAATTATTGATTTTAATATTCATCAAAGGTCCAGGAAAATCGTCGACACACATGTCGACCCTGGTGGGAGAGCGCGAAAGGGCAAAGCCCTTTCGCTCTTTTTCGCCACGCCTGCTCGGCTTTGGTGGCGGGGCTGATTGGCGCTGGCTCAGTAAAGCCCGCCCAGGCCGCTTTCCACCCGCGATGCCGCGCCCGCGCCCGAGGCCGTGCCATCCACCGGCTGGGCGGCGTTTTCCGTACCCGGCCGGAAGGCTTCCATGAGGCTTTGCCCATTGTCGAGCGTGACCCGCACCAGTGAGACGCCGGGCGGTGCGCGGAAGGGCACGGGGGGGGAGCCGCGCAGGGCGGCTTCCATCACATCGCGGAAAATCGGCGCCGCGTTCAGCCCGCCGGTCTCGTTATTGCCCAGGCTGCGCGGTTCGTCGAAGCCGAACCACACTGCCACCACCAGGTCTGGCGTGAAGCCGACGAACCAATTGTCCTTGTAGTCATCGGTCGTGCCGGTCTTGCCTGCCACTGGGCGGTTCAGCCCCTGGCCGGCGCGCCCGCCGGTGCCGCGCTGCACCGCGCCCTGGAGGATGTTCACGATCTGATAGGTGGCGATGGGGTCGGCGATTTGGCGGCGGTTTTCGGCGAGGGTGGGGGGGGCGCTGTCTGGTCCGCCATCGCAGCCCTGGCAGGCGCGCTGGTCACCGCGCCAGATCACCCGGCCGCGCTGGTCCTGCACGCTGTCGATCAGGCTGGGTTCCACCCGCCTGCCGCCATTGACGAAGCTGGCATAGGCCGACGCCATCCGCACCACCGTGGTCTCGCCCGCGCCGAGGCTCATGGCGAGGTAGGGCGGCATGTTGTTGATCACGCCAAAGCGGTTCGCCACATCAGAGACGCGGGCCATGGTGACCTGCTGGGCGATGCGCACCGTCACCAAATTGAGGCTGCGCTCCAGCGCCGAGCGCATGGTGACTGCCGCGCCCGATGAGCCGCCGCCGTAATTGCCCGGCCGCCAGACGCCTTGCGGCGTTGGGATTTCGACCGCGGTGTCCAAGAAGCGCTGATTGGGTGGGATGCCATCCTCGAGGGCGGGCAGATAGACGAAGGGTTTGAAGGAGCTGCCAGGCTGGCGCAGCGCCTGCGACGCCCGGTTGAACTGGCTGCGCTCGAAACTCCAGCCACCGGCCATGGCGAGGATGCGGCCGGTGGCGGGGTCGAGGGCGACGATGGCGGCTTCGGCCTCGGGCAATTGGCGCAGCAGGACGCGGCCCGGCCGTGCCGGGTTGGGCTCGACCAGCACCACATCGGAGGGGGTTAGGACATCGTTCATGCGGCGCGGGGCGGCGCCCAGGCGCAGGCCTGCCTGGGCTGGTCCGGGGAGAATGGGGCGGGCCCAGGCGGTATCGGCGAGGTCGATCACGCCGCTGCGGGCCTCCCAGGGCACGCGGGGATTGGCGCGTTCCAGCCAAGCCACCCGGGCCTCGCTATTGGTCACGCTTTGCACCACGGCCTGGCGCCAGGCGGGCAAGGCGCCGGGGGCGCGGGGCATGGCCTCCAGCGAGGCCTGCCATTCACTGGGGCCGAAGGGGATGCGCCCCACCGGGCCGCGCCAGCCGCCGCGCCGGCGGTCATAGGCCATGGTGCCGCGGCGCAGCGCCTCCTCGGCCGCGGCCTGCAGGGCGGGGTCGAGCGAGGTGCGCACCACGAGGCCGCCGCCGGCCGCCTGTTCGGGACCAAAGCGGGTGATGAGTTCGCGGCGCACATCCTCGGTAAAGTGTTGGCCGACCGGCACGGTATCGGGCCGGCGGGTGGGGCGGGCGAGCAGGGTTTCGGCGCGTGCCGTCTGGGCTTCGGCGGCGGTGATCGCGCCATCCTCGGCCATGCGCTCGATCACCCAGTTGCGGCGGATGCGGGCCGGCTCGGGGTGGCGCAAGGGGTTGTAATTATTGGGGGCCTTGGGAAGGGAGGCGAGGAAGGCCATCTCGCCGATGGTCAATTCATCCAGCGCCTTGTTGAAATAGGCCTGTGCTGCGGCGGCCACGCCATAGGCCTGGGCGCCCATGAAGATCTCGTTGAGGTAGATTTCGAGGATGCGTTCCTTGCTGAGGGTGCGTTCGAGGCGCAGTGCCAGCAGCGCCTCGCGCGCTTTGCGCAGCATCGTGCGGTCGCTGCCGACCAGCATGTTCTTGGCGACCTGCTGGGTGATGGTGGAGGCACCCTGCATGCGCCGGCCGGAGCCATAGGTCTGCGCCCAAGTGACCACGGCACGCACCATGCCTGCGGGGTCGATGCCCATATGCTCGCGGAAGCGCTGGTCCTCGGCGGAGATGAAGGCTTGTTGCAGCCGGGCGGGTATGGCCTCGATGGGGACGAAAACGCGGCGCTCATTGGCCAGTTCGGCCATTAATTGGCTGTCGGCGGCGTAGATGCGCGACATTTGCTGCGGCTGGTAATCGGCCAGCCAGCGGTAATCGGGCAGGGCGGCCTGCAATTGGTGGTAGAGCCCAAAGCCGGCCACGGCGCCGACCAGGGAGGTGCCGGCGGCCAGCAGCAGGAGCAGCCGGAAGATGCCAAAGCCGCGAAACCGCCGGCGGCGCGGCGCGGCCGGCGGGGGCGGCGCGGCCGGCCCCTGCGGCGCTGCGGCTTCTGGGTTCAGCGAGGGGGTGGCCATGGGGGTACCGGCTTGGAGCGGCGGGGGCTGCATCGGGGGCCTTTAGCACTGAATGTGGTGGCTTCGCATAGCGCAAAGCCGGGTGGCGCTATGTGGCCACCCGCCGGCCGAGGAAGGCATGCAGGCCCTCGGCCAGGGAAGCCGCCACCCGAGCGCGCCAGGCGGGGCGGTTGAGCATGGCCTCATCCATCGGGTGCGAGAGGAAGCCCACCTCGACGAGGGCGCTGGGCACATCGGGCGCCTTGAGCACGACGAAGCCGGCGCGGCGATGGGGGTTGGTCAAAAGCGGCACATCGCCCTGCATGGCCTGGACGGTCTTTCTGGCCACGCGCTCGCTGCCTTGGCTGGTTTCGGCGCGCATCAGGCTGAGCAGGATGCGCTGCACATCGGGTGAGACCGAGGGCAGGCGCAGGCCGCCGGCCTGATCGGCCAAATTTTCCCGGCGGGCGAGGGCGGCGGAGAAGGTGTCGGTGGCGGTTTCGGCCAGGGTATAGATGCTGGCGCCGCGGGCCTGGCCGGCATGGCCCGGGGGCGCGCTATCGGCATGGATGGAAAGGAAGAGCGCGGCCTGGGCCCGGCGCGCAATGGCCACACGCTCGGCCAGGGGGACGAAGACATCCCGCTCGCGGGTGAGGATGACGCGGGCGCGGCCGCTGGCCTGCAGCCTGCGGCGCAGCTCCTGCGCCATGGCGAGGACAATGCGCTTTTCCTGGGTGCCGGCGGCGCCGATGGCGCCTGGGTCTGCCCCGCCATGGCCAGGGTCGAGCACGATGAGCGGCAGGGCGGCGCGGCGCTCCTCGCCGGGCGGGCGGCGTTGCGCCATGGCTTCAGATGCGGTGCAGGCTGCCGCCAGGGCGGCGCCCAGGATCGAGCGGCGTGACGTCATGCAATGCCGCACCCCCCGTGCGACAGAGTGACCCTATACAATGTTGATGCGTTGTGCAGCAAAAATGTTCGCGTTCTGTGCCTGATGTTGATTCAGCTATTGCCCGACTGGCCTACCCTGTTATGGTGTAGTGCCCTGGTGATAGTTTTCGCGGGGCGCTGGATGTGGCCGTGCGGTCTTGCCCCGAAGGTGGGAGCGCTGCGCGAAATGTTTCGGCCTTCGGGTATGAACCCGATTTCGCCGGCACCCGCCCCGCCTTGCGCCCTGCCTGAAAGCGGCCCTGAGCCCGGTTCCGCAGATGGCCCCCGAAGGGCCGAGCGTTTCGGGCCCTTGGCCGCCATCGCGCGCCTGCCCGATGGTGGGCTTGTCCATGCAGCCTGCTGCGCGGGACGGGGCGCAACGCATGCCGGGCGCCGTCAATTGCGACGCGGTCGCCCGAATTCCCAGGAACGGTTCCCCGTTCCGCCCGAGACAAGGATTGCGCAACGCCGCCATGGCTTGCCGGACGCAACATTGCCGTTCCATCTCGGTCCCACCGACCCATTGCAGCCCTGTGCGCGCGCCATTGTGCCGCCTCGGCGCGGAGTTTTTAACACATGACCAAGCGGATGCTGATCGACGCATCCCACGCGGAAGAAACCCGCGTGGTGGTGATGGATGGTTCACGGCTTGAGGAATTCGACCTCGAGGCGGCCAATCGCCTTCCTCTGAAGGGCAATATCTACCTGGCCAAAGTGGTTCGGGTGGAGCCCAGCCTGCAGGCCGCCTTCGTGGAGTATGGTGGCAATCGCCATGGCTTCCTGGCGTTTTCGGAAATCCACCCGGATTACTATCAGATTCCGGTGGCTGATCGCCAGAAATTGATCGAGATGCAGGAGGCCGAGGCCCGCGAGGAGGCCGAGGAGGAGGAGCGCCAGGCCGCCCGCGCCGCCGAGCGCCGGGCCCGCAAGCTCGCCATTGCCGAGCAGCGCCGCACGGCCGAGGAAGGCTTGGCCCAGGCGCTGGAAGAGGCCATCCCTGAGGCTGCGGCCGAGGCGGGCGAGATTATGGCCAGCGACGCCCCGCTGGCTGAGGCTGCTTCGGA
>NZ_JBBARU010000033.1:0-34023 GCF_040399605.1 Rhodovarius sp.
CGCAAAATGGCCACCCCCCTCGTGCCCATCGTGCTAGGCTTCGTGCTGGGGCGGATGCTGGAGGATAATCTGCGCCGCGCCATGTCGCTGAGCGATGGCGATGCCTGGGCGCTGCTCGGCTCGCCCATCTGCCTGATACTCTGGGCGATGACCGCCGCCGCCCTGCTCTGGCCGCTCCTGCGGCCCCGGCGGGTTTGACGCGCGGCGTCACCCGCCACAAACCCTTCCTATCCGGCGCGCCCATGATCCGCGCCGGCTGGCTCAGCCATGGCAAGATGGTCATCTACCCCATCCGCAACGACATCGACGAAGAGGGCCACCAACTCATCAACTGGGTGGCCAAGATCGACACGCCCGAGCATCTCGAGCGCGACTGCAACCGCCGCGGCAAGCTGGAGGATTTCCTCCCCGCCTTCGCCGATTGGCATTTCGACTGGCTCGACATCCCAGCCCTGCTGCGCAACGCCGAAGTGATCCTGGAATTCCCCATGGTCGATCAGGACCCGCTGCCGCGCTGGAGCCATGGCCGCGCCACGCTGCTGGGTGACGCCGCACACCCCATGGTGCCGCGCGGCTCCAATGGCGCCGGCCAATCCATCCTCGATGCCGTAGCCCGGGCCAAACACCGCACCGCCACCAGCACGATCGAGGCCGGGCTCGCCGCCTATGAGGCCGAGCGCCTGCCCGCCACCGCCGCCATTGTGCTGCAAAACCGCGCCAACCCGCCCGACGCCATCCTGCGCGCGGTGTTCCTGCGCACCTCCGACAAGCCCTTCAAGCGCATCGAGGATGTGATCAGCCAGGAAGAACTGCTGGCCATCACCGGCGGCTACAAGAAAGTGGCCGGCTATACGCTGGAAGACGTGGCTAGGCGGATGGCCTGAAGCCGGCCGGGAATCTCCGCAATCCGCGCCGGCTCGGCATTGGCGAAAGCCAGGCGCAAATGCCGCGCCTGGCCCGGGCCAAAAAACGGCCCCGGCAGGCATAGCAGCCCGCTCTCCACCGCCAGCGCCTCAGCCAGTGCCTGCGCATCCTCCGCCGCGTCAGGAATGCGCAAATAAGCAAAATAAGTGCCCAGTGATTCCAGCCGCCAATCAGCCAGTTGCCCCACCGCCGCGCGGGCCGCATCGGCGCGGGCCGCCATGATGGCCCGATTGCCCGCCCGCCATTCCGCCAGCGCCGCCACCCCCCAGGCCAGCGCCGCCTGGGCCGGGCGCGCCGGGCAAATCTGATAACTATCCAGCGCCTTGAGCAATTCGCTCCGAAATGCGCCCCCGCCAATCACCGCCCCCAGCCGATGTCCGGGCAAGCAATAGGCCTTCGAAAAACTATAGAGATGGACGAAATTCTCGGCCCAATCCGGCGCGCTGAAGAGCGCATGCGGCAGCGCTTGGGGCAGAAAATCACGATAAGTCTCATCGAGCACCAGCCAAACCCCATGCCGCCGGCAGCCCTCCGCCAGGGCGTGGATGGTCTCCGCCGGATAGGCCGCCCCCGTCGGATTATTCGGTGAGACAAGAACCAGGGCGGCGAGCCCCGGCAGCAGCGCCTCCAACTCCGCCGGGTCAGGCACAAAGCCATTCCTGGCATGGCAAGGTATGGGCACGGCCGTGCTGCCCTGCATCGACAGCGTCATGGCATGGTTGAAATACCAGGGCGTGGGCAAACCCACCCGCGCCCCCGGCCCCGCCAGCGTCGCCATCACCATCGCAAAACCCAGATTCGCCCCGGCGGTGATGGCAACCTCACCCGGCGAAATCACCGCTCCGTAAAACGCCGAGGCATCAGCCGCCAAAGCCTCGCGCAGGGCCACATCACCATCAATCGGGCCATAAGAGGTGCTAGCCGTGCTGGCGGAAATCTCCCCCAGCCGCGCCAAAAGCTCCGGGTGTGCCGGGTAACCAGGCACTGCCTGGGTCAGGTCCAGCAGCGGTGCTGGGCCATTATACCGCCCCGCCCAACCCCGCACGGTGGGGATGGGCGGCGCCGAGGTGGCAAGGATGGAGGCTGCGAGCATGGGCATAGCCCCAGGCTGCGCAGCCTCACCGCCATGGTCAATCCGCCATGGTTAATCCGGCAGGATCAATCCGGCAGGATCGTCACCGAGCCTTGATCGATGTCGTAGTAGGAGGCGATAACCTTCACCTCACCGCGGCCGACGGCATTCGCAATGATCCGGCAATCGCTACGCAGCCAACGCGCGGTCAACTGGGCATGCAAACGCACGGCGTTGTTCACCACGTCATTGCCGCCCGCCTTCATCGACTGCACCACCGCGGGCACAATCGGTGCAACCATCGGGCCGAGTTCGCCGGGCAGCGCCGTGCCATTCTCAACCACCGCCTTCGCCGCCGAGACCGCGCCGCAATTCTCATGGCCCATCACCATGATCAGCGGCACCTTCAGCACCGCCACGGCATATTCCAACGTGCCCACCATGCCAGGCAAAGCGGAATTGCCGGCAACCCGGGCGGGGAACACATTGCCCACACCTTCATTGAACACCGTTTCAATCGGCGCGCGGCTGTCAGAGCAGCCCAGCACGGCCACGAAAGGCTGCTGGCCACCGAGCAGCGACGCGCGGCGGGCGGCATTCGTATCAGGCTGGGCAGGCATGTCGGCGCGGAAGCGGGCATTGCCCTGCATCAGGCGCTGAATCGCCTGGTCAGGCGTCAGGCCGGATGGCGAGGCCGGAGCCTGCGCTTGGGCCACGCTATGCACGCCAATGGCGCCACAGGCGCAAAAGAAACCACGACGGGACAGAATGCTCATTTTGAGTTTCTCCAAATATAGGGTGAGGGAATTATGACCGGCGATTAATCCATGATCCACACCGACAACAAGATGACAAATGAAGATATTGTCTCACCAGCCGCTCGCCCGGTGACCCATCGCCAATGGTGCCACAGCAACCGCGCCGCCAGGGACCGCCAGGGCGACCAGGCGCGGGCCATCTCCACCAGGGCGCGTGGCGCCGGGCGCTCGGGCAATTCCAGCAAATGCGCCGCCCCCGCCGCCAGCGCCACATCGCCGCGCGGAAACACATCCTGCCGCCCCTCGGCAAAGAGCAAATAAATATCCGCCGTCCACGGCCCCAGCCCTTTCACCGCGGCAATATGCGCCGCCGCCGCCGCATCATCCTCCTCCGCCGCCAGCCCGGCGAAATCCAGCCGGCCATCCAGGCAGGCCTGCGCCAGGGCGCGCGCATGCGCAGCCTTGGGGCGGGAGAGGCCCGCCACCCCGCACAGCATGGCATCATCGAGTGCGAGCAGCCCCTGCGGCGTCAGCGCGCCATCAATCGCCGCCAGGCGCCGCCAAATCGCCTCCGCCGCCTGATTGATGATCTGCTGGCCGCAAATGGCGCGCAGAATCCCTGGAAAACCATAGGCGCGGCTGCGCCAGGGCAGCGGTCCCGCGCGCGATTCTATCTCCGCGAAACGCGGCTCCAGCAGCGCCAACGCGGCCAGGCCAGGCCGCACCCAGCCTGGTTCAATCCAGGATCCGTAGATAGGGGAGGTAGTTGAGGAAGGGCTCGGCACCCGAGAATGGATAGGCCAAGCGGGCTGACAAGAACATCACCATCCCACTGATCAGCGAAACTCCAAAACCCAGAAGATATTGCAACTGCCCCATCCCGCCGCCGAAGAACCACTGAAACGAGAGCACCGCGACAGTGACAGAGAATAGCAGCGTCCAACCCATGACGAGCATTGCACGCGAATGCGCCCAAAGCCTGGAGATTCGCGCCTCGCTCAGCGTGTCAAGAAATAGCGAAACATTGCCCGACATCGAATCCTGGTACTGCGCCGTGGGTTCCACGTCGAGGAAGGCACGAACCATTCGGCGGAATTCTGGCTCGGCCGAACGCTCCAGCACCCCCGTGCGCAGATAGGGCCACTCGCCATCGACCATGGCAGCAATATAGATAGCCATGCTGCTGCGCATCTCGTTGCGCAACGGGGCATTTGCCTCGCCCCGGTAGAAATCGATGACAAGGTTGAGGGTATAGAGCGAGGAGACCTCCTTCCTCATCGAATCGCGGATGGCGTTGTAAGCATCCCAAGAACCGACGAGGGTAAGAGCCAGCACAACAGATTATATGCTGACCAAAATATTGGATTTGGCAGCCCCCAAGGTAGCGTTGCGATCAAGCTCGGCCTGGGTAAACAGTGAGGTGATAATTCGCCCTACCAGCAGCGCGCATATCGCCGGCATCAGCGTGAAAAGGGCGAGTGCTACCCAAAACGGCGTCTCATTCCATAGCGACAGCATAGCAGCCTCAAAAGCTTGAACGCACTCGTAACGCAAACAGGTGAACTGGTCCACGGTCACTATTATAGCCAGGATTGACCGCCAGCTGATAATTCAGCGCCATGTGCAAACCGGGTGCGACCCGCGCGTCATAATATAATTCAGTGATCCATTCAGGGCGATAATTCAACTGGCCATCGCCCACAATAAACCCAATGCCACCGGCCTCCAGATAACGCCGCCTGCCATCGCTGGCGAAGCCGATATTGCTGCCCAGCCCAATCGTGTCACTCGGCCGGCCCCAGCGCTGGCCACGCAGCGCCGCACCGGCGGAGATCGCCATGTCATGCTCGGTGAACATCCAGCTCTGGCTGCGATGATCTCCCCAGGAAAACCGGCCAAACACCCCAAAATCCTGGGTGATCTCCTGGTCAAAACTGATCCCCATCGAGGCCTTGCGGCGATAGGTATTGGGGTTCTTATCGAAAGTGTCGAAGCCGTTCTGGAACAGATCACTCCAGCTATTCTGCCGCGCGCGGGTGAGCAGCCCAATCAACCGCACCGCGCCTTGCCGCTCGCCAATGGCCCAAAACCGCTCCAGCGAGCCCACCATCTGAAAGGCCCGGGTGATCGAGGGGTCGAGAAACAACCCATTGGCCTCGCGCGCCACCTGAAACGCCGCACCGCGCACGGCATAGACGCCATTCTCCCATTCCAGCGCCACGCCGTTGGTATAACCGCGCGCATCGGCGGCAAAATCCGTCGCCGAGCCGGAGACCAGCGACCAGTTGAGGAACTGGGTCCGCGGGTCATGCGCGTAGCGATTATCATCGAAGATATCAAAGGCGCTGAACTTGCCGATGGTGATCGTCACCCGCTCACGCGGCAGCGGCCGGCTGAAGCGCAGCGGGTCATCATCGGAGGCGATGCTATCGGCCGAGAGCGCCAGCGTCTGGCGAAAAAACACCCGTGGCACATAGGCATAAGGCGCGGTGCTGCCCAGGCGGAAGGCCTCATTATTCGGAAATGCCGCCATGCCACGGGCATCGGAGAGGCCAAAGCCGCGGGTGATGGAGGGGTTGATCACCACCTCCGCCCCCTCCCACAGGGCACGACCCAGCACGAGGTCCACCGACTGGGTGTTGCGCGCATTGGCGACCGGCGCGAGCGAACTCTCACCACGATAGGGCGAGCGAAACGCCGCATTGCCCTGCAATACAAAGGTGCCCTGGCCGCGCACCATCCAGCCCTGCTCCTCCAGCCGGTCCTGCAAGGCCGCGAGGGAGGGGAAGAGCGCCGCCTCGGGCGGGCCGAGACTGGCAGATGCTGCCGAACCGAAGCGGCCGGTCTGCGCCGCGGCAGGCAAAACCGGCAGCCAGGCAGCGAGGAGGATGAGGGGGAGAAGACGCATGATTTTGCGATAACCTCTGCACCCAGCCCCGGCAAGCCAAGGCCCATCGCCCCACGCAAATGTCACGAAATCGCCCAGGTTTGACCCAGCGGCATTTCGCCCCAAGACTATGCCCATCACGGAGGAACCATCATGAGCCAATACCCCTTCACCCAGGCCGATCTCGAAGCCCTCAAGGCTTGGGACACCCCCACCATCTGCAATGCGCTCGAACTGGTGGTGCCCGCCCGGCGCACCCATGGCTTCACGGTGCGCCCGGTGCAATGCGCCTACCCC
Organism: Rhodovarius sp.; assembly: GCF_040399605.1. Lineage (NCBI taxonomy): Bacteria > Pseudomonadati > Pseudomonadota > Alphaproteobacteria > Acetobacterales > Roseomonadaceae > Rhodovarius > Rhodovarius sp. The sequence continues at coordinate 5,939 of NZ_JBBARU010000033.1, forward strand.
AATATGAAACCGATCTGCGGCCTCGCCCGGGTGGGCACCATCCGCGCCGCCTTCCCCTCGGGCCGCTCCAAGGATGATGACCGCGCGGCACGCATCGGCTGGTATGAATATGTCGCCAAGGCCGCCATGCCCACAATTGTGGTGCTGCAGGACCTTGATGATGTGCCCGGCACCGGCGCCTTCTGGGGCGAGGTGAATTCGGCCGTGCATAAGGGCCTGGGCGCCGAGGGCTGCGTCACCAATGGCAGCTTCCGTGACCTCGATGCCCTGGCCCCGGAATTCCAGCTGCTCGGCGTCATCAATCCCAGCCACGCCTATGTCCATGTGGTGGATTGGGCCCGGCCGGTCTCGGTCTATGGCATGGCCTGCGTCAGCGATGACGTCATCCATGCCGACCGCCACGGCGCCGTGGTCATCCCCCATGAGGCGGTGACCAAGCTGCCGGCGGCGATCGACCTGCTGACCCGCAAGGAAGCGGTGATTCTGGACATGGCGCAGGCCAAGGGTTTCAACATCAAGAAGCTCAAAGCCGCCCTCGCCGCCTCTGAGGATATCCACTGATCCATGCGCTTCGAGGATGGCTGGTTTCGCTGGGATGAGGTGCTGGCCACGGTCTCCAAGGATTGGACCGACAGCAACCAGCACCTCAATATGGGCTATTACCTGGTGGCCTTCGATTTCCAGACCGACCGGCTGTGGTCGGCGCTGGGCCTGGGAAACCCGCTGCGGGCGGGGGGGCGGACCACCTTCGCGGTCGAAGCCTGGCTCGACTACCAGCGCGAGATGCTGGAGGGCGATACCATCGGCGCCGAAAGCCGGGTGCTGGATTATGACGGCAAGCGGCTGATGGTGGAGCACCGTATGTTCCATCATGGCCAGGGCTGGACCTCCTCGGCGCATGAGGTGCTCTATCTCTGCGTCGATGTCGCCAGCCGCCGCGTCTCCGCCTGGCCCGAGGATGTGCTGGCCCGCTTTGCCGAGGTGAAGACCGGGGCGGCACCGCGCCGCCTCACCATGAAGCGCCGCGCCTGACGCTTGCAGGCGCCGCCACAATTGGGCACAAGAGACTTGCGTTGCGGGTGTGGTGGAACTGGTAGACGCGCCGGATTCAAAATCCGGTTCTGGTGACAGAGTGTCGGTTCGATTCCGACCACCCGCACCATCCTCTCCCGCCTGATGCCGCCCACCCTGCCCCCTGAAAGGCACCGCATGCTTCCCGACGGATGGGTCTGGTATTTCGCCTATGGCTCCAACATGAACCCGGCACGGCTGTTCGAGCAGCGCCTGGGCGGGGCCGGGGTGGGGCATGGCCCGCGAATCGCGGGGCGGCTTATGGATTGGGCGCTGTGCTTTAATGTCATTGCCAGCAGCACCCCCGGCGGAGGCTATGCCAATATCACCCGCCAAGCCGGCGCCAGCACCCCTGGCACCCTCAATGCCATGCCGCCCGAAGGGCTTGGCGTGCTCGACCATTATGAGGGCGTGGCGAGTGGGCATTATCAGCGCGAGGCGGTGATGGTCGCCGCAGCCTCCGGGCCGGTGCCGGCCATGACCTATATCGCCTGCCGGCATCTCGCCGAGGGGCTGCGGCCGACCGAAGACTACCGCGCCCATCTTCTGGCCGGGGCGGATCTGCTGCCCGCAGCCCATCTCGATTGGCTGCGCGCCCTGCCCTGCCTCTCGCCGGGCTGAGCGCCTGACCACAGGCTGAGGTTGGGAGGGGGTGGAAGAAGCCATACCGGGCAGCCCCCAGGCGCTTTTCGTGCGCCTCTGCCCGATATGGTGTTTTGCTGCCGCGCCTTGTGTCCTGGCGCGGCGGGCGCTCATCGCATGGGCAGGGCGTACATCAGCCCGCCATTGGTCCAGAGGTTGTTCGGGCCGCGCGGCAGGGCGACCGGGGTATTCTCACCCATGGTGCGCTCATACAGCTCGCCATAATTGCCGATGGCGCGGATCACGTTATAGGCCCAGGCCGGATCGAGGCGCAGCGACTGGCCAAGCTCAGGCGTCACACCCAGCAGGCGGCGGGTATTGGGGTTGGTGCTGGTGCGGCGCTGTTCCTCGGCATTGGCGCGGGTGATGCCCTGCTCCTCAGCCTCGATGATGGAGGTGGTGAACCAGCGCACGACATCGAACCAGTCATCATCGCCACGGCGGATATAGGCGGCGTAGGGCTCCTTGCTGAAGCGCTCGGGCAGCACCGTCCATTCGCGGGGGTTTTGCATGGTGGAGCGCACGGCGGCGAGCTGCGAGGCATCGGTGCCGAAACTGTCGCAACGCCCGGCCTGCAGGGCGGCGGCGGCCTGGTCGGTGCGCTCGAAGACCACCGGGCGGAAGGGGACATTGACCGAGCGGAAGTAATCCGCCGTCACCTGCTCATTGGTGGTGCCCTGGATGAGGCAGATGGTGGCGCCGTTCATCTCACGCACCCGGCTCACGCCCAGGGCGTTGCGCACCATGAAGCCGTGGCCGTCATAGAAATAGGTGGTGACGTGGCGCAGGCCGAGCGTGGTGTCGCGCAGCATGGTCTGGGTGGAGGTGCGGAAGAGCACATCCACCTCACCCGCGCCAAGTGCGGTGAAGCGGGTGGAGGAGGAGAGCGGGATGAAGCGCACTTTCCTTGCGTCATTCAACACCGCCACCGCGAGGCCGCGGCAGAGATCCACATCGAGGCCCTGCCACTCGCCACGGCTATCGGGCAGGGCGAAGCCGGCCACACCGGTATTGATGCCGCAATTGAGCACGCCGCGGGCGCGGATGGCGTCCATCACCGGGCCCGCCGAAGCCGGAGCCGCGCCCAGCAACGCCGAGACGGCCATGGCCGCGGCCCAAAGACCTTTTTTCAACATCATCATATCTCCCAGGGAAATGCCTGGAAGGGATGGTCGAGGCTGGCGGGGGCTGGTGTCAAGCACGGGGCATGAGGCGGGCATGGAGCGGCCTGCCCGAGAGGGCGTATTGGGCGCACCGCGCGCCGGGCGGAGGGCTATGGTTCGGCCCGTGCGGCACGCCGCGGGCGCCGGGTGATTGCGGATGCGGTGCATGGGCTGGGCCGAGGGGCTCATGGCGGGGCCATCCAGCGGGCAATGCTGCGCCGGCCGATGATCAGCCTATAAATCTGCCGCCAAAGGGCGATATGGCCTCGGATGACGGCTACCGGCTGGTCAAAGAGCGTGGCCTGATGCCGCGGTAAAAGCACCTTGTGGTAGTATTCGGACAAATCCGGGTCGGGCAGCATCCAACTGGGGGCGCGCAGCGCGGAATCGAGGCCGAGGCGACGGGCCAGGCGCAGCCCGGCCAAGCCCTGAATACGCCAGGCGCGACGGAAGGCACGACAAACCCAGTATTGGATGGCCTCCAGCCCCGGGCGCTCCTTGGCGACGAATTTCAGCATCATCGACCATAACCCAGCATGCGCCCAGCGGCGGAAAAGCCGGCTCATGCTGTCTGGCTTGCCATAAGCGCCGGGGAGGTCCTTCCACGGGCCATTAAAGCAGGCGGCGTGGAAACAGCCATCAAGGGCGCGGCGGGCACCGAAAATGGTCGGCCGCCCCGGGCCAGGATGGGCGAAAACCATGAAATGCATAACCGCCTCCCATTCCTCGTCGGTCATGGGGCGCCAGGGGACGGGTTTGGTGAGGCGGGCCTGGATGCCGGGGGGCGTGGCGCGGAAGTTTTTCCAGGGGGTTTGCATGGGGGGCGGCTCCAGGAGGGGACCGGATTATAGGATTTTTGTCTGGGAAAGGCAAAGGAATATTGCCTTGGGATGGATTCTGGGGGCGGTCGGTATTCGTTCGCGCTGTATTATTTTTGAGAGGGGCCGGAAAACGGATGGCGCGGGAAAAGGTCGAGGGGCTTTGCCCCTCGAGCACCCCAGCAGGAAACTGAGTTTCCTGCACCTTCGATTGAATATTTACTCAATCAGAAAATTACCAGAGGTTATTTAACATAATAAATGGAATTTTAATTCATTTATTTCATAATTTATTTTTTGATATTATAATATATTTTATTATAATAATAAATAAAAAATTCATGGCTGGAGTGCAATAATATTAAAATAATTAATAAACGAAGGTGCAGGAAACTAAGTTTCCTGCTGGGGTGATCGAGGGGCAAAGCCCCTCGATCTTACTTTAGCTCGCTGTTCGTTTTGAGTAACCGCTACCGGATGGTTAACCCCGATCCATGTTGAAAGTTTCGTCCGGATGGCCGGCCCGGACGCGGCCGGGGATTGCTCCGGCGAATGAAGCGGCGGGATGCGCCGTTCCAATCGCCGGAGATCTTGGCGAGAGCGCGTGGCTCAGCGGAAGGGCGGTGCGTAGTGGAGGCCGCCGCGGGTCCAGATTTCGTTCTGGCCGCGTGGCATGGCCACGGGCGTGCCGGGGCCGAAATGGCGGTTGTACATTTCGCCGTAATTGCCGATGGCGCGGATGGCGTTCAGTGCCCAGGCCGGGTCGAGGCGCAGTGCTTGGCCGACTTCGGGCAGGGCGCCGAGCAGGCGGCGGATATTGGCGTCTTGTGAGGTGTTGCGCAGGCTGGCGGCATTGGCCTGGGTGACGCTGCTTTCCTCGGCCTCGATGAGGGCGGCGACGAACCAGCGGACGATGTCGAACCAGTTTTCATCGCCGCGGCGGATCTCGGGCGTGTAGGGTTCCTTGGAGAAGCGCTCGGGCAGGATGACCCAATCGGCGGGGTTGGGCAGGGCCGATTGGGCGGAGGCGAGGCCTGAGGCGTCCATGCCATAGGCATCGCAGCGGCCGGCGGCGAGGGCGCGCACCACCTGGTCCTGATCGGCGAAGAGCACGGGGGTGAAGGCGAGGTTGCGCGAGCGGAAATACTCGGCCGTGATGCCTTCATTGGTGGTGCCTTGCAGCAGGCAGATTGAGGCGCCGGCGAGGGCGGCCACATTGGTGGCATTGGTGGCGCGCGCGGCCATGAAGCCGTGGCCGTCATAGAAGTAATTGGCGGTGAAGCGCAGGCCGAGGGTGCTGTCGCGCAGCACGGTGTGGGTGGAGGTGAGCATCAGCACATCCACCTCGCCGGCGGTGAGGGCGGTGAAGCGGGTGGCGAAGGTGAGCGGCACCCAGCGCACTTTGGTGGCATCGGAGAAAATGGCGGCGGCGAGGCCGCGGCAGAGATCGGCCACCATGCCTTGGTAGTCGCCGCGGGAATCGATAGTGGTGAAGCCGGGGGCATTGGTATTGACGCCGCAATTGAGCGCGCCGCGGGCGCGAACGGCGTCGAGCGTGGCTTGGGCCTGGGCGGGCTGGGCTATTCCCGCCAGGGTGATGCCGGCGAGGGCGCCGATCATCCATTTGAACATGAAGGAAATCCTTTTTTTGATTCTGGCTTGCACTCGTCCTGTCCCGGGCCCTGGCGGTCAAGCGGATGTGGATGGCGTCTGCGTGATACGGCCATCTTCCATCGCCACGATACGGTCGGCGATGTCGAGAATGCGCGGGTCATGGGTGACGAGTAGGATGGGGGTGCCCTGGCGGCGGGCGAGGTCGCGCAGCAGGTGCACGACCTCCTGGCCGGAGGCGCGGTCCAGCGCGGCGGTGGGTTCATCGGCCAGGATCAGGCCGGGTTCGGCGACCAGGGCGCGGGCGACGGCGACGCGCTGGCGCTGGCCGCCGGAGAGTTTGGCCGGCAGCTTGTCGATATGGTCGGCGAGGCCGACGGCGCTGAGCATTTCGGCGGCCCGGGCGAGGCGTTCTGCCTCGTTGAGGCCGCCCTGGAGTTCGAGCGCCATGGCGACATTTTGCCGCGCGGTGAGGAAGCCGAGCAGATTGTGGCTTTGGAAGATGAAGCCGATGCGGCTGCGCAGGGCGACGCGCTCGGCCTCGCGGGCGGCGGCGAGTTCCTGGCCGAGGATGCGGGCCTCGCCCTGCTGCATGGCGCGCAGCGCGCCGATGAGGGTGAGGAGCGTGGTCTTGCCCGAGCCGGAGGGGCCGGTGAGCAGGACGATCTCGCCGGCTTCGATGCGCAGGGCCACATCGCGCAGCACGGTGCGGCGGAGTTCGCCCTCGCCATAGGCGAAGGTGACGTTGTTGAGTTCGACGGGGCAGGTTTGCGCCATGTCAGAACATATCCGCGGGGTTGGCGTCGCGCAGTTTTCGCATGGCGAGCAGGCCGGCGGTGAAGCACATGGCGAAGATCATGAGGAAGACCGAGAGCGCGCGGTCGGGGGGCATGTGCAGCGGCAGGAAGGTGGCTTTGGCCACGAAATCATAGAGGAAGATGGCAAGCCCCAGGCCGGGGATGAAGCCGATGACGGCCAGGATGACAGCCGCCCCCAGCACGACGCGCGAGAGATAGGCGTTGGAATAGCCCATGGCCTTGAGGGTGGCGTATTCGCTGAGATGGCCGGCGATATCGGCGAAGAGAATCTGATAGACAATGACCATGCCGACCACGAGGCCCATGATGGAGCCGAAGAGGAAGATGAAGCCGATGGGGGTGCCGTTTTCCCAATAGGCGCGCTCGCCGCGGACCAGTTCGGCATGGGTGAGGACCACCACATCGGCGGGCAGGAGGGCACGCAGCCGGGCCTGGACGGCGGTGGCATCGGCGCCGGGGGTCAGGCGGAGTGCCACCAGATCGGCCATGCCGGGGGGGCGGGCGAAGACGCGGCGGAAATTGGTCTCGCTCATCACCACATTGCCGTCGGCGCCGAAGCTGGGGCCGATCTCGACCAGGCCGACGAGTTCGAAATCGCGCCGGCCGAGTTGCAGGTGATAGGGGCCATGGTCGCGGAAGAGGCGGCCGACGGGGCCGAATTCGGGGCGGGAGCGGGCATCAAAGGCGAGGGTATCGGGGCGTTGCAGGGCCTCGATCAGTGGCGGCAGGCCGGTGAAGGCGACGGCGCCGGCCGAGGCGTCAAAGCCTATGACCTGGGCGGAGCGGCGGGTGCCGGTGGCGGGGTTTCGCAGGGTTGCCTGCTCGAGATAGATCGGCACGGCATGGGCGACATCGGGGTCGGCCAGGGCCTGCCAGGCGCGGATGCGGGGCAGGCGCTCGGGGCGGAAGCTGGCCTGGGTCATGGGGTGCATCAGGAAGAGATCGGCGCGCATGGCGGCGAGCATATTGGTGGCGCTGTCGAAGAGCGCGCCTTTGAAGCCGAGCTGCATGAAGACGAGGACGCAGGCGAACATGACGCCGGCGATGGCGGTGGCGAGGCGGGCGCGGTCGGCCTTGAGTTGGCGCCAGGCGAGGCGGATGGCCAGGCCCAGCGCGGCGAGGGGCCCGGCTCCGCGGCGGGTGGGGGGGATGGCGAGGCCCTGATCGGCTGCCAGCAGAGCGGGTTTGCGCAGGAGTTGGTTCATCGGGCCGCCGGGGGCCGCAGCGCGACCTGCACCTGCATATTGGCGCGCCGGGCGAGCAGGGCGCGGCCTTCCTCGCCCAGGGTGAGGCGGACCTCGACGCTGCGGGCATCGACGGCGGCCACGGGGTCGGTATTGGCCTGGGCGGCGCGGCGGACGGTGAGGCCGATTTCGCGCAGGGTGGCGGGGAAGCGGCGGGTTTCGCCGGGCACGATCACCTCGGCCGCCATGCCGAGGGTGAGGCGGGGGATGTCGGTTTCATAGACATCGGCGACGACGTCGATGGCGGTGAGATCGGCGATATCGAGCAGGCCATCGCTGCTCACCTGGTCACCCGGGCGGGCGTAGATGCGCAGGATGGTGCCGGCGATGGGGGCCGTGACGCGCGATAGGGCGGCATCGGCCAGGGCTTTGTTGAGGGCAGCCTCGGCGCTGGCGACGCGGGCCTCGGCGAGGGCGACATCCTCGGGGCGGGGGGTGGAGAGGGTGATGAGGTCGGCCTCGGCGAGGCTGCGCTCGGCGCTGGCGCGGGTGGTGGCGAAGCGGTTGCGCTCGGCCACCGCCTCGGCGCCGGCGCCGCTGGGGACCAGGCGGTCGGTGCGGCTGGCGTCGCGGCGGGAGATTTCCTCCTGGGCGGTGAGGCTGGCGATGCGGGCGCGCTGGGCGTCGATTTCCGAGCGGCGGCCGCCGGCGCGCACCCGGGCCAGGACGGCGTTTTGTTCGGCGAGATTGGCGCGGGCGCGCAGCACCTCGGCGTCTTTGAGGGGGGTATCGGCGAATTCGGCGAGCAATTGGCCCTCGCGCACGTCATCACCCTCATTGACATGCAGGCGGGCGAGGCGGGTGACGGCCATGCCGCCGGGTTGGTTCAGCTTGCGGATGCGGCTGCGCGGCTCGACCCTGGCCAGGGCGCCCACGCCCATCGGCGCGATGGCATTGGCCGGGGCCAGGGTGGGGGGCGGCGGTGGGGGGCGGCGGGTGAGGACGAAGCCGGCGGCGGCGGCGAGGCCGAGCAATGCCAGCACCAGAACGAGGCGTTTCATGGCGCGGTCTCCAGCAGGGTTTCGAGGCTGGCGCGCAATTCGGCCAGCCGGGCAGCATCGAGGGTATAGAGGCGGAAGAGATGGGCCATGAACAGGCCATCACAGGCGGCCATGATGGCCAGGCCGTGGCCGGGGGGCAGGCCATCCGCCAGCAGATCGGCGCGGATATCGGCGAGAATTTTCCGCACCGGGTCGAGCAGCGCGCTGTCATGATGGAAGGCGGCGAGAAAGATGGCGGCGGCGCGGTCGGTGCGTTCATCGGTGGCGCAGCCGCTGTCGAATTGCCAGGCCAGCAGGGCGCGGGCGGACTGGCCAGGCCCCGGGGGGATGGTTTGGCGCACCATGTTAAATTGCTGGCGGATATGGTCGCGCAGGCGGAGCATCAGCGCCTGGAGCAGCGCCTCCTTGCTGGCGAAATGGTAGAGTAGGCCGCCCTTGGAGACGCCGGCCTCGCGCGCGGCGGCATCGAGGGTGAGGGCGGGCACGCCGCGGGACTGGACGATATGCTCGGCGGCGTCGAGCACGCGGCTGCGGGTATCCTGGGCAGCCGAGGGGTGGTGATCGAGCATCGCCGCTGTATAAACCGTCCGGCCGGTACAGCAACCGTCTGGACGGTGAAGTTTTTTGTTATCGTAACGAAAGCACTCTCTTTCCAGCCGCCGCGCGGCGCGGCATAGAAGGGCCATGAGCAGCCCTATCCCTCCCGGAATCATTGGCCATAATCGCGCATGGCTGACGCCGCATTATGCGGTCTTCCCGCCCGCGGGCATTATGGACAGCCTCCTGCCGGGGCTGCAGGGGTGCATTTTGCGCTTCATGACCAGCCCGGCCATGGGGGCGCGGTTCAGCCAGGCCATGCTGCTGGTGGCGCCAGGGGGCGGCACCACGGCGCCTATCGACAATAATTTGCAGCATTTTCTGTATGTGCTGAGCGGCACGCTGGAACTGGGCACGGGCAAGAAAAAGCAGGTGCTGGTGCCCGGCGGCTTTGCCTATCTGCCGGCCGGCAGCAAGCTGGCGTTTCGCAATGCCGGCGATGTTGAGGCGCAGGCGCTGTGGGTGAAACGGCCTTATACGGCGGTGGAGGGTATCGCCCCCCCCAAGGCGAAGTTCGGCCATCGTGATGACGCGCCGCGCGAGGATGTGCTGGGGCGCTGGCGCTACTGGCTGCTGGGCACCGGCGATATGTCGATGGATTTTGAGATGAATATCATGGGCTTCGGCCCGGGTACGCATTTCCATTGCGTGGAAACCCATATCATGGAGCATGGGCTTTACATGCTGCAGGGCCAGGGGCTGCAGCTTCTGGGGCGCGAATGGCATGAAATCTGGACGGGGGATTTCGTCTGGATGGGCAGTTATGTGCCGCAGCAATTCTATGGCACGGGTTGGGCGGGGGCGGAGTATTTGCTCTATAAGGATGTGAACCGGGATGTGGCGTTTTAGGCTATTGCGAAGCGGCAAGGCTTGAAAATGCTGTGGGGAAACGCTGGTGGCGGAGAAAAAGAGCGAAAGGGCTTTGCCCTCTCGCGCTCTCCCACCAGGAAAATGATTTTCCTGGACCTTTGATATTTTTTTGAGACTGTTCCGTTCGCACTGGCTTACTGCATAAATCTTAATGTTTTTTAGAATATTTTATTTTAGAAATAATTCCAATGGAATTAATTGTGGTCTAAAACCAATAATGTAACGAAGGTGCAGGAAACTAAGTTTCCTGCTGGGGTGCTCGAGGGGCAAAGCCCATCGATCTTATTTTCCCCCTGCTCCCGCGCCGTTCTGGCGAATTGCGTTCGGCCGGGCCTCGTCATTGGGGGCTGCCTTGCTATATGTCTTGCATATGACAAACGCCTTCAGGACTGCCGGGGTATGATCCATTATCGCCTCCGCTGCGAAGCGGGCCATGAATTTGAGAGCTGGTTTTCCAGCAGTGCGGGTTTTGACCGCCAGGCCGAGGCTGGCATGGTGGAATGCCCGGCCTGTGGTGATACCCGGGTGAGTCGCGCTTTGATGACGCCTTCGGTGGCGAAGGTGCCGGGGGTGAAGGGGCGGGCGGAGGCTGTGCCGGCCGTGGCCCCGCCGGTGCCTGAGGCTTCGGTGCCGATGCAGGCGGGTTCAAAGATGGCGGCCGGGCCTATCCCGGCGCAGCTGGTGGCCATGCTGCAAAAGGTGCGTGCCGAGGTCGAGAAGAATTGCGATTATGTCGGCGAGGATTTCGCCGAGGAGGCGCGCCGCATCCATCATGGCGAGTCGGAGATGCGCGGCATTTATGGCGAGGCGACGGAGGCGGAGACCGAGGCGCTGCGCGATGAGGGCATTGAGGTGGGGCGTATTCCCTGGCTGCCCCGCGCGGATGGCTGAATAGGGCTGCGATGGGCGGGCGGGTGATGGTGGTTCCCATCCCGCCCCGGCTGGGCCTAAGCTCGGGCAATAACAGCCAGGAGAGCGCCCGTGAATATCCATGATACCAAAGCCGCCCGCACCGCCCATGTTGCCACCGCGATCGAGCAGATCCGCGCCATTGAGGCTGAGGGTGTCACGCCTGACAATCTCGCCCGGATTCGCGATGTGCTGATGGGCCTGGCGGCGCAGGAGCATCTCTTCCCCTCGGCCGAGTTTCCGCCGCCGGCCAATGGCGAGAAGGGCCTCAACCGCTACCCGTTGCAGCAGGATGCGGATGGGCGTTTTGCGCTGTATCTCAATGCGCTCAACCCGGGCAATGAAACCAAGCCGCATGACCACACGACCTGGGCTGTCGTGGTTGCGGTGGATGGGCAGGAGTTGAACCGGGTGTATCGCCGCCTGGATGATGGCTCTGACCCCGAGCATTGCGAGGTGGTGGAGGATCATCAGGTGATGATCGAGCCGGGGCGCGGCATTTGCCTGATGCCCGATGCCATTCACTCCATCCACACCACCGGCCCCGTGCCCACCCGGCATTTGCACATGTATGGCCTCGCGCTCGACATGCTGGATGAGCGGAAGGCCTATGGGTTGGATGGGGTGATCATTCCCTGCAACAAGAACTTCATGAAGCCCTCGGCGACGGCGAAGGCCTGAGGCGATGATCTCCCCCGCCACGCTGAAATCCTGGATCGCCGATGGCCGCGAATTGGCCATTCTCGATGCCCGCGAGGAGGGGGAGTTCGGCGCCTCCCATATGTTTTGGGCGGTGCCCTGCCCGCTCTCGCAGGCGCCGCTGCGGGCACCGCTGCTGCTGCCCAACCGGGCGACGCGGGTGGTGTGCGTGGATGGCGGCGGCGAGCATGCGGCGCGGCTGGCGGCGCTGCTGCGGGGGATGGGCTGCGCGGATGTGCATGTGCTGGAGGGCGGCACGCCGGCCTGGGGGGCGGCGGGGTATGTTGTCTTCTCCGGGGTGAATGTGCCCTCCAAGGCGTTTGGCGAATGGGCGGAGCATCATTACCACACCGAGAGCCTGGACCCGCCGGAGTTGCAGGCGCTGATGGATAGCGGCACCGATATGGTGGTGTTGGATAGCCGGCCGGCGGATGAGTTTCACCGGATGACCATCCCTGGGGCGATCAATGTGCCGGGGGGGGAGTTGGTGTATCGCATTGGCGATATCGCGCCGGACCCGGCGACGACCATCGTGATCAATTGCGCCGGGCGGACGCGCAGCATCATGGGGGCGGAGAGCCTGCGGCGGGCGGGGGTGCCCAATCGGATTGTGGCGCTGCGCAATGGGACGATGGGCTGGGAATTGGCGGGGTTTTCTTGTGAGCGGGGGCAGAGCCGCAGCTATGCGCCGGGCACGCCGGCCAGTGCTGATCTGGCGGCGGAGCGCGCGGCGGGGTTTGCGGCCTCGGCGGGGGTGAAGCTGCTGCCGGCGGCGGGGCTGGCGGCGATGCAGGCCGATACCAGCCGGACCACGTATTTTCTCGATGTTCGGGCGCCGGAGGAATATGCTGCGGGGCATTTGCCGGGGTTTCGGCATGCGCCGGGCGGGCAATTGATTCAGGCGACGGATCAATGGGTGGCGGTGCGCCATGCCAGAATTGTTCTGACCGATATGGGCAATACGGCGCGGGCGAGGATGTCGGCGGCTTGGCTGCGGCTGCTGGGCGGCTGGGAGGTGCATGTGCTGGAGGCGGCACCGGAAGGCGTCGGCTTGGAGAGCGGCGTGCCGGCGGGGGCGGTGGTGATGGAGCAGCCCATGATCACGGTGGCCGAGTTGGCGGCGGCTGAGGGCGCGGTGGTGGTGGATTTGGCGCGGAGTGTGGATTTCCGCGCCGGGCATATTGCCGGGGCGATTTGGGGCGTGCGGACGCGTCTGCCGCCGCTGCCCGAGGCGGCGCTGGTGGTGGTGACGGCGCCGAACCCGGCGCTGGCGCATCTGGCGGTGCCGGAATTGCGCGGGCTGACCCCGGCACCGGTGCGGGTGCTGGAGGGTGGCACCGCGGCCTGGCGGGCGGCGGGGCTGGCGATGGTGGCGGATCGGACCATTCCGGCCGATGGCGAATGCATTGATTTTTATCTGCGGCCTTATGACCGGAATTCCGGGGTGGAGGCGGCGATGCATGCCTATTTGTCGTGGGAGATTGACCTGGTGCATGAGGTCGCCCGCGATGGCGATGCGCATTTCGGGCAGGTTTGATGGGTTGCGGCGGCTGGGGGGTGTCCTGCTGGATGCCGCCCTGCCGCCGCATTGCCTGACCTGCGAGGCGAGGGTCTCGGCGCAGGGGACGCAGTGTCTGGCGTGTTTTGGCCGGCTGCAATTTATTGCTGAGCCGGTGTGTGAGGGGTGCGGGACCGCCCTGCCCTATGCGGGTGCGCGGCGTTGCGAGGCTTGTGTGGCGCGGCCGCATCGCTTTGCCGCGGCACGGGCGGCGCTGGTCTATGATGATGGCGCGAAGGCGCTGCTGCTGCCGTTCAAATATGCTGATCGGACGGAGTTGGCCGGGCCTCTGGCCTTGCATATGGCGCGGGCGGGGGCGGGCCTGCTGGCGCGGACGGATATTTTGGTGCCGGTGCCGTTGCATTGGCGCAGGCTGCTGGGGCGGCGGTATAATCAGGCGGGTTTGCTGGCGCGGTTGTTGGCGGCGCGGGTGGGAAAGCCTTGGGCGGCGGATGCGCTGCGTCGGCATCGGCGCACGGCGTCGTTGGGGGAATTGGGGGCGGAGGCGCGGCGTGCGGCGGTGGCGGGGGCCTTTGCGGTGGCGGAGAGCCGGGCGGGGCTGCTGGCGGGGCGGCGGGTGTTGTTGATCGATGATGTGCTGACCTCGGGGGCGACAGCGGATGCTTGTGCCGAGGCGCTGCTGGCGGCGGGGGTGGCCTCGGTGGAGGTGCTGGTGGCGGCGCGGGTGGCGGCACCGGGGCGTGGCCGGGCTTGACGGCGGGGATGGGCGCGGCCAATTCGGCGCTTATGGCCAATGTCGAAATCTATACCCAGAATTTTTGCCCCTATTGCGAGCGCGCCATGGCGCTGCTGGCGAAGAAGGGGGTGGCGGTGAAGGAACATCACGCGCCCAATGGCAGTGCTGCGCGGCAAGAGGCGCATGCGCGCTCGGGCGGGCGGACCTCGGTGCCGCAGATTTTCATTGGCGGGCAGCATATTGGCGGCTGCGATGACATGATGGCGCTGGAGCGGGCGGGGAAGCTGGACGCGCTTTTGGCGGGGTGAGGGCGTTGGACCGCGCTGGTGGCCCTGGCCTGGGTGCCGCAACTGTCAAAGCCATACACCCAGGCCCCTGAGTGATGGTTGGGGGCGCTGTTACTGCGCCCGCAATCCAGCGCGTTGCAGCACGGCGGCCATGCGCGGGATTTCCGTCTGGATGAGTGCGGCCAATTGGGCCGGGGTATTGCCGACGACCTGGACGCCTAGGTCGGTCAGTCTGGCCGCGATATCGGGCTGGCCCATTGCCGCCACGCAATCGCGCTGGATGCGCGCGACCAGTTCGGGCGGGGTGCCGGCGCGGGCGAAGAGGCCGAGCCAGGCCACGGCGTCAAAACCGGGGAAACCCTGCTCGGCGATGGTGGGGATGTCGGGCAGGGCTGGTACCCGCTCGGGGCTGCTGACGCCGAGTGCGCGGAAGCTGCCATCGCGCAGCCGGGGCAGCGCGGTGACCACGCTCGCGAATGTCATGGTGGCGCGGCCGGCGATGACGTCCTGCAATTGCGCACCGCCATCATTATAGGCCACGGCGTTCAGCTCGATGCCGGCGAGCATGTTCAGCAATTCGCCGCCGATATGCTGGGAGGTGCCGGCGCCGATATGGGCGAAGCTGAGGGCGCCGGGGGCTGCCTTGGCCGCCGCCACCACCTGGGCGAGGGTGGTATAGGGCGGGGCATTGCTCACCACCAGCACATTGGGGGTGCGGCCGAGTTGGGAGATCGGGGCGAGATCGGCCACCGGGTCATAGGGCGGGCGGGGGTTCATGGAGACGCGCACGACGATGGAGGCATCGCCGGTGAGGGTCAGCGTCAGGCCATCGGGTTGGCTTTTGGCGACGCGGTCCACGCCGATGGTGCCGGCGGCACCCACGATATTGTTCACCACCACCGGCTGGCCCCAGGCGCGGGTGAGGTGCGGCGCCATGAGGCGGGCCAGCACATCCTGGCTGGAGCCGGGGCCGAAGGGGACGATGATGGTGACCGGGCGCTCCGGCCAGGCGGCGAAAGCGGGGGTGGCGATGAGGGCGGGCGCGGCCAGCAGGGCGCGGCGGGATGGGGACATGTGGGGTTTCCTTGGTGTAGTTTCCTGAGAATGGACTTGCGGGGATATGGGCTGCAAGCCTCTCGCAAGGCCTGTCGGCCACTGAAGGGCTGGGGCTATTGGGCAAGGAAGGTCTTGAGGATTAGAAATTTATAGGTCGGATAATATTTTCTCGTGAATTCGTTTTCATGCTTCGGAAATTAGAACAGATTAGTCTTTTCTGCTCAAACAGATATAAATTTGGGGATGTATTTGAATTAATTATTCATATTTTTATTTGCATTTTGAATACAGAATATGAAAATATAGAAATTCAAATACAATGAGTATGGTTTAATATAGTATAATATTGATTGATACGTGCAGAAATTATTACTGAAATTGCTGGTGGTGAAGGAAAAAAAGCGAAAGGGCTTTGCCCTCTCGCGCTCTCCCACCAGGAAAATGATTTTCCTGGACCTTTGATATTTTATATAATATGATAAATTGTCATTTTATAGAATATTTTTATTCTAAGAAATTATAATATTAACCTAATATAAACGAAGGTGCAGGAAACTAAGTTTCCTGCTGGGGTGCTCGAGGGGCAAAGCCCCTCGATCTTCTCACCCGCGCCTTTCGATGCCGTCATGGCCTCAGAGGCCCAGGTCAATCCAGGAAAGATGCCCGCCCTTGCCGGCGCCGGTATCCATGAACAGCGCTTCGCCGCCGGCGCGGCCGCGCATCAGCAGGGGGCGGCCATTGGTGCTGCGGGTGTCGTGGCCGCAATAGGTGATGATGCCTTGCGGGATGGTTTCGACCCAATGGAGCAGGCGTTCGGGGTAGCCATCGCCTTGCAGGCCGGCGGCGACCTGGCCGTAGAGGGCGCGGGTGACCGGGGGTTCGGCCTTGCGGGTGCCGGCATCGGGCGGGGGCGCTGTGTGCAGCATGGCGGGGTGGAAGGCGGCATGGACGAAGATGGCCGGGCCGCGGCGCAGCCAGGCGGGGGCGCGGGCGACTTCGTCGATCATGCGGTTGCGGAGCGCCTCGCCATCGGGGGCGGCGGATAATTGTTCGAGCGTGCGGTCGAGGCCTTCGGTGGGGCCGCGGAAGCGGGTGCCGGTCAGGGCGCGGCGCAGCTTGTGTTCGTGATTGCCGAGCAGGAAGAGGCCGGCGCCGGCATCGATCAGGCCGAAGATGTGGCGCAGCACGGCGGGGGAATCGGGGCCGCCATCGGTGAGGTCGCCGAGTTGGAGGAGGAAGAGTTTTTGCGCCTCGGCGCCGGCGGCGGCGGCTTCGAAGCCGCGGGCATCGCCATGCACATCGCCGACCACGCGCAGGCCTGCGAAGCCGCGGGCGTGCAGGGCCAGGGGGTCGAGATGGCGGGCGAGCATTCAGGCCGCCTGTTTGAGCGCGGCATAGGCGGCGAGGGCGCGGGCGCGGCCTTCGGCATGGGGGATGATGGGTGGGGGGTAGCCCTGCGGCGGGCGGGGGGCGGCCCAGGGTTGGTGGAGGAATTTGGCGGGCAGGGCCGCCACTTCGGGCACCCAGGCGCGGGTATAGGCGCCATCGGCGTCGAATTTCTCGCCCTGCAGCACGGGATTGAAGATGCGGAAATAGGGTGCGGCATCGGCGCCGCAGCCCGCCACCCATTGCCAGGAGGCGCTATTGGCCGCGAGGTCGCCATCGACCAGCGTGTCCCAGAACCAGGCCTCGCCATCCTGCCAGGGTTGCAGCAGGTGTTTGACCAGGAAACTCGCGGTGATCATCCGCACGCGGTTGTGCATCCAGCCGGTGGCCCAGAGTTGGCGCATGCCGGCATCGATGATGGGGTAGCCGGTCTCGCCGCGCTGCCAGGCGCGCAGGAAGCGGGGGTTAGGCTGCCAGGGGAAGTTTTCGAAGGTTTTCTGCAAGGGGGCTTCGGGCATTTCCGGGCGGTGCCAGAGCAGATGATGGGCGAATTCGCGCCAGAGGATTTCCTTGAGGAAGGTGTGCGGGCCGGCGGCGCCGCCAGCGCGGGCGGCGTGCCAGACCTGGCGGGGGGAGATTTCGCCAAAGCGCAGATGGGGGCTGAGGCCGGAGGTGCCGTGGGTAAGGCCGGGGAGGTTGCGTTGGGTGTCGTAGCCGGCGAGTTCGGCGGTGCCGAAGCGGGCGAGGCGGGTGGCGGCGCCGGCCTCGCCGGGAGTCCAATGCTTGGGGAAGGCGTCTGCCCAGTGGCGGGTGGGGAGCAGGGCGAGGGCGGGCAGGTCCAGGCCGGGTTGGGCGGGGGCGGCGGTGAGGGCTGGTATGGGCAGGGGCGGGGCGGGCTCGCCAAGCGCGAAAATGGCGCGGGAGAAGGGGGTATAGACGGCATAGGGGTTGCCCTGGCCGGTGCGGATGCGGTGCGGTTCGTGCAACAGGGCGCCGCTATGCAGGGTGAGGCTGCGGCCGGTGGTGGCGAGGGCGGCGGCGAGGCTTGCGTCGCGCGCGCGCGCCCAGGGCTCGTAAAGCCTTGCGGCATGGATGGTGCGGGCGCCGGTGCGGGCGGCGAGGTCGGCCAGCAGGGTGACGGCATTGCCTTGCAGCAGCAGCAATTCCAGGCCGCGGGCGCGCAGCGAGGCCTGCAAGGCGGCAAGCGCGTGGTGCAGCCACCAGCGCTGGGCGCCGCCATGGGCATGGGGGCCGGCGGCGGCGTCATCCAGGATATAGACCGGCAGGACCGGGCCGGTGGTGGTGGCGGCGTGCAGGGCGGGGTTATCGGCCAGGCGGAGATCCTGCCGGAACCACAGGATGGTGGGGGTCATCACTTGTGTCTAACCCATGATGGGCTGGGATGACATCACCGGGGGGCGGTCAGGAGAGGATCGCCCTGCCCTCCTCCACCGCGTGGCAGGCGACTTCTGCACCCAGGCTGGGGCGCAATTCCGGCCGCTCCTGCCGGCAGCGCGCATTGGCCAGCGGGCAGCGGGGGTGGAAGGCGCAGCCACTGGGCGGCGTGATGGGGGATGGCACCTCGCCACCCACCGGGATGCGGCTGCGCCCGGTCATGTCGAGATCGGGGATCGCCTCCATCAGCGCCCTTGTGTAGGGGTGCTGGGGGGTGGTGAAGAGGGTTTCGGAGGCGGCCGATTCGACGATGCGGCCGAGATACATCACGCCGATGCGGTCACTCACCTGGCGGACCACGGCCAGATTGTGGCTGATGAAGAGGAAGGTGAGGCCGAGGCGGGCCTGGAGATCCTTCATCAGGTTGAGGATTTGCGCCTGCACCGAGACATCGAGCGCCGAGGTGGGCTCATCGCAGACCAGGAATTCCGGGTTGGAGGAGAGGGCGCGGGCGATGGAGATGCGCTGGCGCTGGCCGCCGGAGAATTCATGCGGGAATTTTTGCGCGTCGAGCGGCGAGAGGCCGACCTGGGTGAGCAATTCGCCCACCCGCTTTTGCTGCGCGTCGCGGCCTTCGACCAGTTTGAAGGCGCGCAGTGGTTCGGCGATGATATCGGCCACCCGCCAGCGCGGGTTCAGCGACGCGTAGGGGTCCTGGAAGATCATCTGCATGCGGCTGCGCTGCGCGGGGTCTGAGCGCGCGGTGGCGAGGGATTGGCCGTCGAAGCGAATCTCGCCGCGGGTTGGGCCATAGAGGCCGACCACCAGCCGGGCGACGGTGGATTTGCCGCAGCCGGATTCGCCCACCAGCGAGAGGGTGGTGCCTTTGGGGATGGCGAAGGAAATGCCATCCACCGCGCGCAGCGTGCGGCGGCCTTCGCGGCTGAGCAGGCGTTGCAGGGGGGGGCGGGAGACGTCGAAGAAACGGGCGAGGTCGCGGGTTTCGAGCATCGCCGCTGGCGGCGTGGGGGATACTGCGGTGGGGGTGTCGCTCATGCGGGGGCTCCGGGGGCGTAGAGCCAGCAGGCGGCGTCGGTCGGGCCGGCGGGGATGAGGTCTGGGCGCTCCACCATGCAGCGGCTGAAGACGCGGGGGCAGCGCGGATTATAGGCGCAGCCCTGGGGGATGGCGGAGAGGCGGGGCATGGAGCCTTCGATGGCGGCGAGTTTATCGACGCGGCGATCCATCGGCGGGATGGAGGCCATGAGGCCGGCGCTATAGGGGTGGCGGGCCTGCTTTACCACCTCGCGCACCGGGCCGATTTCGGCGATGCGGCCGGCATACATCACCGCCACACGGTCCGCCGTTTCGGCGATGACGCCCATATCATGGGTGACGAGCATCATGGCGGTGCCCTGGTCGCGGGCGAGGCCTTTGAGGAGTGCGATCACCTGGGCCTGGATGGAGACGTCCAGCGCGGTGGTGGGTTCGTCGGCGACGATGAGTTTGGGCTCGGCGCAAAGGGCGAGGGCGATGACCACGCGCTGGCGCATGCCGCCGGAGAATTCATGTGGGTAGCTGTCGATGCGCTGGGCGGCGGCGGGGATGCCGACGCGCTCCAGCCATTCGATGGCCCGCGCCCGGGCCTGGGCGGGGTTGAGGGGGAGATGGGTGGTGATGGTTTCGACCAATTGCCGCCCCACGGTGTAGAGCGGGTTCAGGGTGGTCAGCGGGTCCTGGAAGATGGCGCCGATCTGCTTACCGCGGATGCGGCGTATATCATCGTAGCGCAAATTGTCGATGCGCCTGCCTTCGAGAAGGATCTGGCCGCCGGCGATGCGGCCGGGGGGTTCGAGCAGGCCGATGATGGCCGCACCGGTCATGGATTTGCCGGCACCCGATTCGCCGACGACGCCCAGCACCTCGCCGGGGGCGATGGAGAAGGAGACGTCGT
Source organism: Rhodovarius sp. (assembly GCF_040399605.1). Lineage (NCBI taxonomy): Bacteria > Pseudomonadati > Pseudomonadota > Alphaproteobacteria > Acetobacterales > Roseomonadaceae > Rhodovarius > Rhodovarius sp. The sequence goes on from NZ_JBBARU010000033.1 coordinate 25,715, forward strand.
CTAGCGCCACCAGGGTGCCGCGGCGGGTGGGGAATTCGACGCGGAGGTTGCGGAGTTCGAGGAGGCTCATTGGTCGCCACCCTGCGGGCGCGGGGCCAGGAATTGTTTGACCATGGGCATCACCGCAGCTTCGGGTTCAGGGCGTCGCGCAGCCAATCGCCCAGCAGGTTGACGGAGAGCACCATGATGATGAGCGCGACGCCGGGGAAGATGGTGATCCACCATTCGCCGCTGAACAGAAAATCATTGCCGATGCGAATGAGGGTGCCGAGCGAGGGCTGGGTGGGGGGGACGCCGACGCCGAGGAAGGAGAGGGTGGCCTCGGCGAGGATGGCGAGTGCGAGGTTGAGGGTGCCGATGACCAGCACCGGGCCCAGCACATTGGGCAGCACGTGTTGCACCATGATCTTGAAGCGGCCGAGGCCGATGACGCGCGCGGCCAGGACATATTCCTTGTTGCGCTCCACCAGGGTGGAGCCGCGCACGGTGCGGGCGAATTTTGGCCATTCGGAGACGCCGATGGCCAGGATGACGACGAAGAGGGCGATCTGGTCATGCACCTCACGCGGGACGGCGGCGCGGACGATGCCGTCGATCAGCAGGGCGACGAGGATGGAGGGGAAGGTGAGTTGGATATCGGCGATGCGCATGAGCACAGCATCGACCGTGCCGCCGAGATAGCCGGCCAGGAGGCCGACCGAGACGCCGAGGCATGTGGCGAAGATGGTGGCCGAAAAGCCGACCAGCAGCGAGACGCGGGCGCCATACATGATGGCCGAGAGCATGTCACGGCCCTGGTCATCGGTGCCGAGCGGGTAGAGCGGGTCGCCCTCCATGGTCCAGGATGGCGGTTTGAAGGCGTCCATCAATTGCAGTGAGGCGAGGTCGAAGGGGTTGTGCGGCGCGAGCCAGGGGGCGGCCACGGCACCGGCGATGCAGATGAAGGCGACGATTGCCGAGCCCATCGTCAGCCAGGAGCGGGTGAAGGAGAACCAGATATCGCTGTCGAAAAAAGCCCTCATCGGCGTGTCCTCAGCCGCGGATCGACGGCGTAATAAAGCAGGTCCACGATCAGGTTGATGACCACGAAGACCAGCGCGATGAGCATAAGATAGGCCGCCATCACCGGGATATCGGCCGCGCCGACGGATTGGATGAAGAGCAGGCCCATGCCTGGCCATTGGAACACCGTCTCGGTGACGATGGCGAAGGCGATGATGGCGCCCAATTGCAGGCCAGCGATGGTGATGACCGGCACCAGGGTGTTTTTCAGCGCGTGGCCGAAATTGATCGCGCGGTTGGACAGGCCGCGGGCGCGGGCGAATTTGATGTAGTCGGTGCGCATGACTTCCAGCATCTCGGCGCGCACCAGGCGCATGATGAGGGTGAGTTGGAAGAGGCCCAGCGTGACGGCGGGCAGGATGAGAGCCTTCACGCCCGACCAGGTGGTGAAGCCGGTGGCCCAGAAGCCGAGCGGGCGGACATCGCCACGGCCGAAACTGGGCAGCCAGCCGAGCCAGACGGCGAAGGTGAGGATGAGCAGGATGCCGATGAGAAAGGTGGGCAGCGAGACGCCGATGAGGCTGAAGGTGAGGAAAAACCGGCTCAGCCAGGAATTGCGGTACAGGCCCGTATAGACGCCCATGGGCACCCCCACCGCCATGGCGATGAAGGCGGCGCAAAGGGCGAGTTCGAGGGTGGCGGGGGCGCGCTCGCCGATCAATTCCGCCACCGGGCGGCTGAGGCGGTAGGAGAGGCCGAATTCACCCTGCACCGCATTGCCCAGGAAGGTGAGGAACTGGACGAAGAAGGGCTTGTCGAGGCCGAGGGATGCCACGAGTTCGGTGCGCTGGGCCTCGGTGAAATCCTGGCCGAGCATGATGCTCACCGGGTCACCCACATAGGCGAACATGGCGAAGCTGATGAAGCTGACGACGAGCATCACCGGCAGGGCCTGGAGGATGCGCGAGATGATGAATGCGAACATTTATCGCCCTCCTTGTGCGGGGGGGGTCATTGCACCACCGCCCAGCGGAAATAGGGCTGGTTATTGGCCATATGCGGGATTTGAATATTGCTGCGCATGGCCCAGGGGATCATTTGGTGGTGCAGCGGGATTTGGGGCACATCCTCGCGGTAGAGGCGCAGCGCCTCGCTGATGGCGGCCTGGCGGGCGGGACCGCTTTGGGTTTTCATCCGCTCGATCAGCGCATCCATCGCCGGGCTGGAATAGCGCCCGTAATTCCAGGTGCCGCCATCGCCATTATTGCTCACATCGCGGGTGGAGAGCAGGGATTGGAAGGAATAGAGCGCATCGAGCGTGGGCACGCCCCAGCCGAGCAGATAGGCCGAAGTATCGGCGCGCTGGATTTGCGCGAAGAAGGGGGCGAGGGGCTGGGATTTCAGCGCGGTGCGCACGCCCACCCGCGCCCACATCGCCGCCACTGCCTGGCAGATTTGTTCGTCATTGATGTAGCGGTTGTTCGGGCAATCGAGGGTGAGGGCAAAGCCCTGCGGGTAGCCGGCCTCGGCGAGGAGGGCGCGGGCGCGGGCGGGGTCATAGGGCAGGCGCTGGTCCTGGGCGGGGTCATAGCCCTGCACCTGCTCGGGGAAGAGGGCGCCGGTGGGGACGGATTGGCCGCGCATGGTCACGCGCTGGATCGCGGCGATGTCGATGGCGTGGTAGAGCGCCTGGCGGACGCGCAGGTCACGGAAGGGGTTGCGGCCGCGCACATCGGAATAGAGCAATTCATCGCGCGCGACATCCATGGCGATGAAGATGGTGCGGACCTCCGGGCCTTCCAGCACGCGCAGGCCGGGGGCGGTGCGCAGGCGCTGCAAATCCTGCAAGGGCGGGTCGAGCACGAAGTCGATTTCGTTGGACATGAGGGCGGCGACGCGGGTGGCATCCGAGGCGATGGGGCGGAAGATGATCTCGGTGATATTGCCATTATTGGGGTTGGCCCAGCCCCACCAATCGGTGTTGCGGGTCAGCACGGTGCGCACATCGGGTTCGCGGCTGGTGAGGCGGAAGGCGCCGGTGCCGTTCACGTTGCGGACGGTGTGGGTTTCCTCGCGGTTGCGGGTGTTTTGCGGGCGGGCGGCGTTGTTCCGCTCGGACCAGGCGCGGCTCATCATGAAGATCGAGGCGATCTTATTGGGCAGGATGGGGTCGATGATGCGGGTGATGATGTCCACCGTCAGCGCATCGACGGGTTCGACGCGGGTGATGGTGTCAACAAAGGTGCCGAAATTGCTGGAGGGTGCCTGGGCGCGGGCGATGGAGAAGACCACGTCATCGGCGGTGAAAGCCTCGCCCTCATGGAAGCGCACGCCGGGGCGCAGCGTGAAGCGCCAGCGCATGGGCTCCAGCTGTTCCCAGGCGGTGGCCAGGGCTGGTTCGAGGCCGAGGCTGCGGGAGCGGGCGATCAGCGGGTCATAGATCTGCTGCAGCACCATGGTGACGGTGCCGACATTCTGGCTATGCGGGTCCATCGTATTGGGGTCGCCACTGGCGGCCCAGCGGATGCTGCGCGCCTCTGCGCCCGACAAAAAAAGCGCCACGGCGAGTGCCGCGAGCCAGAAACTGCGCATTGCTGTGTCTCCCGTATTACAACCCGTATAGGTCGGGCGGGGCTGGCGGGAAAGGGCGGGTTAGTCTGGCCCGTTGGGTTTGAGCCCCTGATCTGCCCAATCCTTGATCACCGAATAGCCCACCGCCAAAAGAACCGGGCCGAGGAAGAGCCCCAGCAGGCCAAAGGCGAGCACGCCACCCAGCGCGCCGAGCAGGCTGAGCAGCAGCGGCAGATCGGCACCGCGGGCGATGAACCAGGGGCGCACCACATTATCGGCCGAGGAAATACCCAAGCCGCCATAGAGCAGCATGAAGACGCCCCAGCCCAGGCTGCCCTGGCTGAACAGCCATAATGCGGCTGGAATCCAGACCAGCGGCGCGCCCACCGGCAGGATGGAAATGCAGCCGGTGATGACCCCCAGCAGCACCGGTTGCGGCACGCCGGCCAGCCAGAGGCCGAAAAACGCCATGCCGCCCTGGACGACAGCCGTGCCCACCAGGCCCAGAACGACGCCGCGGGTGACATTGGCGGTGAGCATGATGAGGTGCTCGGCCTGGCCACCGGCCAGGCGCTTGGTCATGGCCTGGATGCGCAGGGCGATGGCCTCGCCATCACGGTAGAAGAAGAAGGCGAGAAAGATGGCCACCAGCATTTCCACCACGCCGCCCAGCAGCGAGAGCAGCATGGCGAGCGCGGCCTGGGCGAGGGTGCCGGCATAGGGGCGGATGAGGGCGAGGATGGCCGTGGTGTCGGAGGCGATGCCGCGCCACCAATCGGCGGCCATCTCGCCGACCATCGGCAGGCGCAGCAGCATGGGCGAGATGTCGGGCGCGCCGCTATTGAGCAGCGCCTCGATTGTTTCGGCCAGCTTGTCGATCTCGGCGCGGGAATTGCTGGCGGCATAGATCAGCGGCAGCACCAGCACCAGGAAGCTGACCAGCACCATCACCAGGGCGGCCGTGGTGCGGCCCATGCGCAGACGCTCCATCAGGGTGAGGTAAATGGGCCAGGTGCAGAAGACCAGGATGGCGGCCCAGAGCAGGGCCGAGATGAAGGGCCGGACGACCAGGAGGCAGCCAATGCCCAGGGCGATGGCGGCGGCGAGGGCAATGCTGCGCGAGGGCATGGCGGTTTCCTGCTTCAGGCCAAGGTAGAAACGGAAGGGGCGGGGGGCTGGGGCATCATACCTCCTCCACATGCAGCACGCCTGGCAATACCTTCATGGCCTGCATCATGCGCGGTGAGACATTATAGCCACCGGGCAGCGCCAGGGCGATATCCTGGCCATTGCCCAGCCGGGGAACGAGCGAGACCTTGCCGCGGCCGCTGCCCTCGCGCGCCAGCAGCACGCGGATATGGCCGATGGCCTCGGCGCGGTCGATTTCGAGGCGGATGGCGCGTTGGACGCCCGCCGCCGCACGGTCGAGCGGTTCGACATCAAGCGCGGTGAGGCGCAGCGCGTCGTTTTCGATTTTGGCTTCGGCGGTGATGATGATGGCCTGGCCATCTTCGAGCATGTCGCGCGAGCGGTTGAGCACCTCGGAGAAGCAGGTGACCTCGAAGCTGCCCGATTGGTCGCTCATCGAGACCCAGGCCATGCGGCTGCCGGTTTTGGTGTTGCGCTCCTTGCGGGCGGTGACGGTGCCGGCGAGTTTGACCCGGCGCTGCCCGGCGCGGGCCTGCTCGCTGATCATGGAACTGGGGATGACGCCCAGTGCGCGCAGCGCCTTTTTGTATTCATCCAGAGGATGGGCGGTGAGGTGGAAGCCCACCGCCTCGGCCTCGAAGGCCAGACGGTCGAGCACCGGCCATTCCTGCACCTCGGGCAGGCGCAGCATGGGCGGGCCCTGCTCCACCGTGCCAAAGAGCGAGACCTGGGCGGAGGCGCGCTCCTCCGCCATGGCCTGGGCGCGGCGCAGCAGGGTTTCGGCGCCGCCGACGAGGGCGGCGCGGCTGGCGCCGAGGGAATCGAAGGCGCCGGCCTTGGCTAGGTTTTCCAACTGCATCTTGTTGAGCAGGCGCGGATCCACCCGCTCGGCGAAATCGGCCACGCTATCGAAGGGTTTTTGCCGGGCGGCGACGAGGTCCTTCATGGCTTGGAGGCCCACGCGTTTGATGGCGGCGAGGGCGAAGCGGATGGCGCCGCCATCCACGGTGAACTCGGCGGCCGATGCGTTGATGTCGGGCGGCAGCACCTTGATGCCGAGGCGCGAGGCTTCCTGCATATGCGAGGCGAGTTTGTCGGTATTGCCCAGGTCGAGCGTCATGGAGGCGGCGAGGAAGGCGACGGGGTGGTTCGCCTTGAGCCAGGCGGTGTGATAGCTGACCAGGGCATAGGCGGCGGCGTGGGATTTGTTGAAGCCGTATTCGGCGAAGCGCTGCATCAGGTCGAAGACCTCGCCGGCCGTGGTGGCGGGCACGCCATTCTTGGTGGCCCCCTCGACGAAGGTGGCGCGCTGGCGCTCCATTTCCTTCATGTCCTTCTTGCCCATGGCGCGGCGCAGCAGGTCGGCGCCGCCCAGGGAGAAGCCGGCCATGACCTGGGCGATCTGCATCACCTGTTCCTGATAGACCATGATGCCATAGGTCTCGGCCAGGATGGCGTGGATGGAGGGGTGGGGGCTGGCCCAGGCCTCGCCATGCTTGCGGGCGCAATAGGCCGGGATATTGGCCATGGGGCCGGGGCGGTAGAGCGAGACGGCGGCGATGAGGTCTTCGAGCCTGTCGGGGCGCATGGCGCGCAGGCAGTCGCGCATGCCCTGGCCTTCGAACTGGAACACCCCGGCGGCGTCGCCACGGGCCAGCATGGCGTAGGTTTTGGGGTCGTCGAGGGGGATTTCGGCGAGGTCGACCACCACCCCCTGCCCGGCCAGCAATTCGAGGGCGCGTTGCAGGACGGTCAGCGTCTTGAGGCCGAGGAAGTCGAATTTTACCAGGCTCGCCTGCTCGACATATTTCATCGAATATTGGGTGATCAGGTCTGGGCTGCGCGGGTCGCGGTAGAGGGGCACAATCTCGTTGAGCGGCTTGCGGCCGATGACGACGCCAGCGGCATGGGTGGAGGCGTTGCGGTAGAGGCCTTCCACCTGCTGGGCGATGTCGAGGAGGCGGGCGGTGCTTTCGTCATTGGCGGCCAATTCGCGCAGGCGGGGTTCGCCGGCTATGGCGTCCTTGAGGCCCACCGGCTTGGCGAGATTGAAGGGGATGAGGCCGGCAATCTTGTCCACCTGGCCATAGGGCATGCCCAGCACGCGGCCGACATCGCGCACGGCGGCCTTGGCTTGCAGCTTGCCGAAGGTGATGATCTGGCCCACCCGGTCGGCGCCATATTCGCGGCGGACGTAGTCGATCACCTCGCCGCGGCGGTCCTGGCAGAAATCAATGTCGAAATCGGGCATCGACACGCGCTCGGGGTTGAGGAAGCGCTCGAAAAGCAGGCCCCAGCGCAGCGGGTCGAGATCGGTGATGGCGAGTGCCCAGGCGGCGACGGAACCAGCGCCCGAGCCACGGCCGGGGCCGACGGGGATGCCCTGCTCCTTCGCCCATTGGATGAAATCGGCAACGATGAGGAAGTAGCCGGAGAAGCCCATGCTCTCGATCACGCCGAGTTCGTATTCGAGGCGGGATTGGTAGGTTTCGCGTTTGGCGAAAATCTCGCGCTGGAGGCGTTGTTCGAGGCCGCGGCGGGCCATATCGGCGACGGTTTCGGCCTCGGTCATGCCCGGTTGCACTTTGGGGCAGATGGGGAGGGCGGGTTTTTTGGTCTCCGTCATCACCGCGCAGAGCTTGGCGATGGCCAGCGTATTGTCGCAGGCCTCGGGCAGGTCATGGAACAGCGCGCGCATTTCGGCGGCGGTCTTGAAATAATGGTTGGCGGTGACGCGGCGGCGCTCGGTCTCGGCCATGGTGCGGCCCTCGGCGATGCAGAGCAGCGCGTCATGCGCCTCATGCATTTTGGCGAGGGCGAAATAGACGTCGTTGGTGGCGATGATGGGCAGGGCGGCGGCTTCGGCCAGGGCGAGTTGACCGGGTTCGGTGGCGGCATCGCGCTCAGTGCCGTGGCGGTGGAGTTCCACGGCGAGGCGGCCGGGGAAGAGGGCGGCGAGGGCGGCGAGGAGTTTTTCCGCCTGCGGGCGGCGGCCCTCGGCCAGGAGGCGGGCGATGGGGCCATGGGTGCCGCCGGTGAGCAGGTAAAGGCCCTCGGCGTGATGGGCGAGGGTTTCGAGGGAGATGGCGGGGCGGCCGGAGGGATCCTCGCCCAGATAGCCGGCGCTGCTGAGGCGTTGGAGGTTTTCGAGGCCGGCTGGGTTCATCGCCAGGGCGACCAGCACATCGGGCTGCAGGCGGGCCGCCTCGGGCCTGGGGTCGGTGACTGAGCGGGCAAGCCAGAGCTGGCAGCCCATGATGGGCTGGATGCCGCGGGCGGAGCAGGCCTGAGCGAATTCCAGCGCGCCGAAGAGATTGGCGGTATCGGTTATGGCCACCGCGGGCATGGCGGCATCAAGGGCGAGTTGTGCCAGCTTCTCGGCCTTGATCGCGCCCTCGCTGAGGGAATAGCTGGAATGGGCGTGCAGGTGGATGAAGGACTCGGCCATGAAGCCTTGTGTAGCATCAGCGGGGCTGGGGGTTCATCCCTATTGGCTTTATGGCGGGGGTGAAGAGCGAAAGGGCTTTGCCCGGGCTTTGCCCTCTCGCGCTCTCCCACCAGGGTCGACATGTATGTCGACGGTTTTC